>JAJRSV010000456.1 GCA_024278655.1 Bacteroidota bacterium
TACTACTTTGTCCATTTTTTTAATCAACACGTGTGTATCCCTGTTCGGTGCAGTCGGACCCCAGTAATTAAAGTGATACGTAAATTGTCCGTAACCACCCGAAAGAAGATTCGGTTTAAGATGAACACGCGTGAAACTGTTGTGTCCGCCTGCCCGCTTATTACCGCGCACCTGCGATTTCGGAATACCGACGGTTCGTTCCGGTACGTGATAAACTATCGAAACACCCCTCGGAATTCTGTTGCTTACAACCGCACGTGTGCAGAAAACACCGTGGTCGTTGTAAACCTCAACCCAATCGTTATCCTTAATGCCGAGTTCCTTTGCATCTTCCTCGTTTATCCAGCATGGTTCGCATCCTCTCGAAAGTGTAAGCATCCTCAGGTTTTCCATATACGTTGAATGAATGTGCCATTTACCGTGAGGAGTGAGACAGTTGAATATCTTTGCTTTACCTTCCTTAAGCGTTTCCCTTAAATCGCCGTACACTTCCGGTTTGGGTGAAGGTTTATACGTGGGTAAATTTTCGCCTGTAGCTATGTACAAATCGTGATCTAAGTAAAAATGCTGTCTTCCGGTTAAGGTTCTCCACGGAATTAATCTTTCAACATTGTATGTGAAAGCGGAGTATGCTCTTCCGTTATTCATCAAGCCGGACCAGAGCGGGGAGGTGTTGTATCTTCTCGGCTGTGCCTGAAGGTCTTTGTAATCGAGTTGAACGCCTCTGTTGTATTCCGCTAAATCGGTTAGAACCATTCCTGTTTTCTTCTCTGCATTTTTATAAGCGCGGTAGGTTAACTCACCGTTTGTTAATGTAGAAAGGAACATAACTGCGTTGGCTGCCCACACATCTTCCTTAATCGAAGGATAAGTCTTTCCGTCAAACTTTTCCACTTCGAAGAAAGGAGTAGTTCTCATTTTTTCGTACTGGTCTTCGCACATATAGTGATTGCCGTGCGCACCCAATCCTTTTGTCTTAACGTTTTCGCCGAGCGAGATATACTTGTTGTAAAGTTGAGTGTAATCTCTTTCAACAATTGCAATCTTATGCATTGTTTTTCCGGGTATCGCTTCACACTCGCCTTTATACCAATCCTTCACTTCGGTCTGACTTATCTCATCGGGTGAATCGTGTGATAAAGGAACGGTTACAACATCCTTTTGCGGTTCGCTGAGATGTGTTTTGGCTATTTCACTTGTAACACGAGTGATCTCTCTGAATATTTCCCAATCGGTTTTCGATTCCCAAACAGGAGGAATAGCCGCAGACAAAGGATGAATAAACGAATGTAAATCTGTACTGTTTAAGTCGGCTTTTTCGTACCAGGAAGCTGCGGGTAAAACAATATCGGAATAAAGTGCCGATGAATCCATTCTGAAATTAAGATCGACAACCAAATCCATTTTACCTTCCGGCGCCACTTCGTGCCATTTAACTTCTTCGGTTTTCTGGTCAACTCTGTCTTTAGCTATTAGGTTGGAATGAGTACCGAGATAATGTTTAAGCAGGTACTCGTGCCCTTTCATACTACCCATTATAGCATTGCCGCGCCAGATGAACCAGACACGCGGGAAGTTTTCTTCGGCATCTGGATCGCCAACCGCGTAGCCAAGCTCTTTCGATTTTAATTTTTCCAGAACATACTTTTTAATATCATCATCGTTTTGTGCACCGTTTTTTATGGCTTCCTTGCTTAACTCTAACGGGTTTTTATTGAACTGCGGATAGAACGGCATCCATCCCAATCTTACCGATCTGTAAATATGATCCGCCTGATGTCCTCTTGTCCATTTATTATCCGGCAGTTTATTGTACTCTGAAAAGTGACCGTCGTAACGGTACTGGCAAGTGTTTATGTAATGCCACAAAGGCGTCTGCTGAAGTCTGACGGCACCAACCCAATCTTTTGCAAAAGCAATAGAACCCCAGGAATCCATCGGAGCCAGTTTTTCCTGACCGACATAATGATTAAGCCCGCCGCCGTTTTTTCCGATACAGCCGGTTAACATTAATGCCATAATACCTGCACGGTAAATAAGATTGTTATGATACCAGTGATTAATACCGGCACCGATAATAATCATACATTTACCTTCGGTTGCTTCGGCGGTTGCAGCCCATTCCCTTGCAAACTGAACAACGGTTTTAGCACTTACGCCCGTGAATATTTCCTGCCATGCAGGAGTGTAAGCACTGTCTTTATCGTTGTAGTCATCGGGATAATCTCCCGGCAAACCTCTGTTTATACCGTACTGCGCCATTGTAATGTCGTAAACGGTAGCCACCGGAATTTTTTTACCGTCAACTGTTTGAATATATTTAACGGGAACTCCGCGGCGGTAAGTTTTATCGTATGCAAAATCGTTAAGCTCAAGCTGAACGACTTCATCGTTCTTGTTCAAAAGTGTAAGCATCGGATTGAAAGGAGTATCGCTTTCGGCATCTTCCAGTTTCAGGTTCCATTTTCCCTGCTCTTTATCCCATCGGTGCCCGACGCTTCCTTTAGGCATTACAAGTTCGCCTGTGTCTTCGTCGATATTAAGGAA
>JAJRSV010000457.1 GCA_024278655.1 Bacteroidota bacterium
ATGATTGATCGTGTAAGGTTAATTGCGTCTGTAGATACAATTGATTATTGCATTGAAAAGAATCAATCGAAGGATAAACTATCTTATGAACTTAAAAACCTTTTATTGGCTGCATAATTTGTGGCGGTCAACTTGAGTTATGTTAAAAGTTTAATAAACCAAAAACCTGTACTGAAAAGAAACCTGGAAGTTCAAGCCCGCATCTTCAATTTTATTTATCAAATAATATTTAACTTCGCCGCCAAGTGCGAGAGTTGAAGATAAAGGTACAAGATACGAAGCACCCAGCAATATGCCGGTGCTTAACTGACTACTCTCTACACTATTACCCAATGCATCTACTTTTGATGTTAAAATAAAAAGTCCCGTACCAACAGTAACCTTAAAATTTTCATACAACCGCATAGAGTAAATAACTAAAACAGGTACCGCATTTAATTCCGCTGTACCGTCAACCCTCGTTCCGTTTAATAATGTGCGGTGCGTTTCGAAACTGTATAAATGAATGTAACCGGATTCGATACCCAGACTCAGCATGTATTCAGGTTCCCACATTATCCTTATTGTACCGGAATAACCGTTCTTATTTAAATCGTTATCATCAAGTTCTGAAATGAAGCGTGAGTAACCGCCATTAATATAAGCGGTAACGGCATACTCCGGTTCGGTAGTCTGCGAATACGTTGTAGTTATTGCAGAGGCACTGATTAGGAGTAATGCTATAGAACAATATGCTTTTATTTTATTGAACATAATATGAATAAGCAACTGCTGTCGGATAATTAGTTAATATTCCGTCGAACTTTCCGTCCTTTACAAAAGAGCGAATCCAGTTCGGGTCGTCCAACGTCCAGGTAATAACTTCTCTTCCTTCGCCATGCATAGTTTCAACCTCGCCGGTCTGAAGTCCCAGAGTCCATCTCGGACCCCAAACTTCCGCATCGGTTTGCCTTACTATATCGGGAGCAAGTTCACATAAATTTAACAAGTCCTGATGATTCGGAACAGCCAGGAACTGGTCGACTTTATCCTGTGTGGGCAGACCCAGATAAATTTTCAAATCTCTGCCTATAGCTTCGGCACGCTGCAGATATTCCTGCTGAATAGGAATAACTTTTTCCATATCGTTTTTATCCGATTTCATATCGAGCCATACAAACTTTAATGTTGTATTATTCAATACAAAGTCGAGTATTTCTTCGAGTGACTGAATTCTTTCACCGTGTCTTAAAGTTATAAGTGTTTTAATTTGTGCAAAGGTAAAGTCTTCTATTCTACCCCAGATAACACTTTTACGTACGAGACGAAGGTTAATATCCGGATCGTGATAAATAAACGGAACCCCATCTTTCGAAAGTTTAATATCAATCTCAATTCCGTTGGCTCCTCTTTGTTCGGCGAGTGCAATCATTGCGGTTGTGTTCTCGGTAACACCAAGGTAATCCGAATTTCTACCGCCTCCTCTGTGAGCGACAATCTTAAAATCACGATTAACACGGTCGCTGAACTTCCTGGTAAAATTAAGAACGAATTGTTTATCCGGTAAATCATTTCCCTCGCCAAAGCTGCCTTCGAACTTAATGTTGAAACTTGCCGTGCTGTCGCCGAGTAACTCATTTCCTCCGTTTTCCGGCGTAATAGTTAAGCGCACTAAACCGGTTTCTGTTCCGTATGAATATCGCCACGAACCTTCGAAGAGCAATGTTGAACCTGAAACACCGCCGCGCAGTACGATGTATGCACCATCTTTTTCGCAAAAGATTGAAAGCCGGTTAGAGTCATTCCATTTTACTACCGCTTTATCTTTAAAGAATTCGTTACCTGCTGAAATCTGATACACGCCTTCCATTCTTTGCTTTGTATAATCAGGAATTAGAGTGGTGCCGTCAAGAATACTTCCGTCGCTGAACACAGGGAAAATTATATCAACCTGATTATTGCATGAAACCGACAGAAGGATTAACGTTATAAAAGCTATGAGTTTTTTCATAACACAAATCCTACTGTAAATTCGGGGATGAAAAATAATCTGTCGAATGTAGAGAAGGCAGCCCATTGCGGATAATAGAATTTAACCCAGTTTATTTTTAAGCCGATAAGCAGAAAATTTTCTTTCCACAGCGGCTGCTCTACAACAACGGTTAATGCATAACCGGAAAAAGTATTAATATCGCTTCTAACTTCAAGGTCGTCAGCCGTTTGAGTTAAGCTTGTTACAATTACAAGCTCACCTTTAGCCGTAACGGTGAATTTAGAAAACTTATAACCGGCGGTAATATTCGGATAGTTCATCCATCCTTTAATACTGCTGTTAAAACCGAACTGCTTAAGTCTGCCGAACAGATACGCAACATCGTAACCGATTGCAAACGAGAACTTATCGAACACGTAATTCCATTTTGCACCTAAAGCAATTTGCCAGGTAACTATATTGCTGTTTACAGAACCTTCCAGTTGAAAGTTTTTGGGAAGACCGTACAACGTATGAAATTTAAACAATGGCGCTCTGAATAAATCATCCGATTCGATAACATCTTCGGGAAGGTTTGCCATTGCAAGACCGGCTAAATACTTAATGCTTCCCTGCTGCATTCTTTGCGGGTAAAGGAAACTTTCTTTTGCAGGATCGAATCCTTGGGCAAATATTATTCCGGGAAGCTGTGCGGAAAGCAAAAAACCGATAAAAAAGTATGTTCTTATTTTCATATTAATAACAAAGATAAATAATAATTAAATATTCTCCCGGTTCTTTAGTACAAAACAATCAGAATGCCTCCTGCTTCGCAAAATAAACCCCGTTTGTATTTTTACCGAAACCAAAGTCGGTACGGAGTGTGAGCCGTTCTTTTTCATTGAAAATTTACCCAGGCAGCAATTTCACTTAAATCACTTATCAAGCTGTTTGTTAAAATATCAAGCGGTGGTATTTGTGATGCTTCTTACAGTGTCTGTATTGTTTTACCGAAATGAGGAAATAATTTGTGAACGGCAGTAACAAAATAAGTGAGAAATATTCGAACATCATTATCATTTTCATCAAGCGAAAGCCAGGTATATTTATAACCCGATTCACGTATCCAGTTGCTAATCAAAGTGCTTTTGCCGAATCCGCCGCCCGCTGAAACTAATGTTACAGGTTTGTTGATGTTTTTATTCAGTAAATCGATTAATCGCTTTCTGTAGATAACATCATTCGGCAGATTGGGGACTTGCAGCTTTGTGCTTAATATTTGTTCCTTGAAGATGTCAATCATATTATTTATTCAAAAACGTGTAAACGATTTTGTAACAATCTGAAAAAACAAGTAATCTTATTCGCCATTAATTAAGACAGGAAATAGTTTATTTTCAATTATGTGCTGTTAAAATTAACAATATATTAAAAAAAACACACTATGTTTTATTGGTCGGTTAGGTTAATAAACAACCGGAAATATTTAATCTCATAAAGCACAAATAATGCATAAAATTGTAGTGACAGAATGAACTTTATATATTCAATCATTATTGTTAATTTGTTTTTTAAATTAATCCGGGAAAATACATTATCAACAGGAGGCTAAATGATAAATAATCCTTTACTTAAAAAGCGAATCAGGTTTACATTAATCACAATATTTTTTACTGCTCTTTTATTTCCCGTTAATTCATTTGCACAAACCGAAATATTCGGCTTCGGCGGTTACATGATGTCGACCAGTGTTCCGGTAAATAGAGGCGATTTGCAAATAAGAGATGTTCCGAATTACGGATTAGGTGCCGACATACAAATTGAAAGAGGTTTGCAGCTCGAACTATTATGGATATCGGAACAGACCCACGTTAAAATAAAAGAATATCCGCTTGGAAATCTAACCGACCTGTTTGATATGAACGTTCACTATTTTCAGATTGGTGCTGTTTATGAGATGGGAAGAAAAAAAGCACGTCCGTTTTTAGCATTTACAGTTGGAGCTACATTGTTCGATGCGAAAGATGATACACGCACCGATGAGTGGCGGGCTTCAGTTACTTTCGGCGGCGGCGGCAAGTTCGATTTATCGAAGAAAATAGGTATTCGTTTGCAGGCAAGGATGTTAATGCCGTTAAACTTTTCGGGAGCGGGTCTTTGGTGCGGAACAGGCGGTTGCGGTATTAGTATAGGCAGTTGGACTCCGTTCGTTCAGTTCGATCTTACTGCTGGAATTTATGTTAAACTCGGCGGCAGATAACAGGAATTATTGATGATCTCAAACGGTTAATCATCAACCATTCTAATTAAATTAAACATAAAAGAATTTTTATTTGTTAGCATTATGAAAATTTTACTAACCATTACGGCAATTGTTTTTTCTTTATCGAACATAAATTTGTTAGCACAGCCCGAAGACTGGGACGATTATATTAACTGGGCGTGGGAAGGTACTTTCAGTCCTTTCATAGAAGCAGGTTACGGATATACTGCTCCCGGGCATCAGGATTTTACGGGCTCGTTTTCCAACATCGGTACAATCGAATTGAAATTAGGGTACGGCGAGTATAAAAAATACTCGAAATTTGTTTACAGACTGGATGAGCGTTATTTGTTCGGTTCATATTTTTCAACCGATTCGAATCCGTTTGAAGATGAACAACCGGGCGAAGTTAATACAAAAGGATGGCGCGCGGGACTCGGCACAAAAATAGGATACGGTTACAGAATTGGCAGAGCGCTTTCGTTAATTCCCTACAATCAAAATCAATTTACTTTAACAAAACCTGAGTATACTTACACATCATCATTAATACAGGATGATATAGATATTCTCAAACGAATTGAAGGTGATGCGCGTTTCGGTATTTCAACCGAGGGCGGTATAGGCTTTTTAATAGCCGAATCGATTTCACTTAACGCGGGATTCGAAGGAGCTATTGTATTCCCGAGATGGAAGTTCCTTCACTGGCTTGGAAATTATACTCTGCAATCTATCAGCACAACTTTAATTAATTTATTTTCGGAAAGTATTATAAAAGCATCTCCGGTATTTGGTCCGTTAATATATCTTGTGCTTCAAAATGCTGTTACGTTTGCATGGTATTATGCAATGAAAGACCAGATGTATTGGCCTATATCATCGGAAACACCTTTTACTATGGAAACATTTAAACTGGGTGCTTCAATTACTTTTTAAGTTGCAAGTCACTAAAGTAAAGTTTTTAAAGAACCCGGCATCCGAATAATCAAAAATATTTTTTAACTATTCAGTATAGAAATTGAACAGAAATTATAGCAGAGAAAACAAAAGCAACTGTTTTTCCACAGTTAACATTTTTATTAATCGTTTTATAATCCGGTTAATATTTTCCTTAACAATAGCCGCTTCATTTTACGGCAACGGTTTTGCACAATCGCCGTACAAAGTTGATGTAACTAAAGAAAGTATAATCTTCGGGAGCGGATTTATAATTGCGGGAATCACCTTCACTGTTAACGACGACATACAACCCCTAACCATCCCCGAAATAAATATGCTTAACCGCGAAGACGTTAACAGCTTCGACAGAGGTGCTACTTATAAATGGTCGCCTGCGCAAGCTACCTTAAGTGACTTGCTTGTTGTCAGTACTATTCTTTCGCCTGCTTTATTTTCATTCTCCGATAATGTACGCAACGACTTCACTCCGGTTTTAACAATGTATTTCCAGACGCTTATGTTTTCGGAAGTATTGCCTTTTCTCGTTAAAGGGTTAACACAACGTGTAAGACCTTTTGTTTATAACGAAAATGCACCGCTTGAAGATAAGAAAACTAAAAACGCAAAGCGCTCTTATTTTTCAGGTCATGCTACGGCGGCATTTGCAATGGCGGTTTTTACATCAACAGTTTACAGCGACTACTATCCTAACTCAAAATGGACGCCTTATATTTGGGCGGGCAGTTTATTGATGGCTTCGGCGGTGGGTTATTTAAGATACTCATCCGGTTCACACTTTCCTACCGATATAATTACAGGCGCATTGGTAGGAAGTGCTATAGGTTACTTAATCCCGTTTATTCACCGGACTGAAAACGATAATATGGATATTTCGTTAGGCATTAATAGAAACGGAAGCTTTGTGAACTTTCATTACGGGTTTTAAGTTATTTATTTGAACAATTGGTTATTAATATTGTTTCATGTTAATTTTAATTACTTACTTATCAGCAAACATCCTTAACGGAAGTTACTATGATTAAAAAATTTACTGCCGGCAGCATTTCAATTATACTTATTTTCCTTCTGTTAACACCGCAGATTCATTCTCAGAACCAAATGTCACCCAATAAATTAAAATTGCTAAATGATTTTAAAAGCTCCGTAACACGTACTCTATCCGATAAAAACCGTTTACATAACGATGACGATTTTTATTACAACAATCCCGGTATGAGTTTGGCAGTTGATCAAAACAGAATGATGATAAACAGAAGGTTGTCTTCAACCATAAACCCAATGGGTAAAGATTATGAACCATGGGAAAGCCG
>JAJRSV010000458.1 GCA_024278655.1 Bacteroidota bacterium
ACCAAAGATGATAAGATAGTTGTTATTCATGATAAATCGACTTTAAGAACCGGTGGCAGATTCAAAAGAATTATTTCCACTCTTTATTCCGATTTGATTAAGGTTGATGTGGGATTATTTAAAGGAAGTGATTTTAAAGACGAAAGAATACCTTTGCTAAATGATGTAATCGAGACAATTCCTGAAGATAAAATTCTTTTTATAGAAATTAAAAGTGACGATAAAATTATTCCGCACTTAAAAAAAATATTCGATAATAAAAATATCATTCCTGATAAAATCAGGTTTATCGGATTCGACATAAACACGATGAGACAAATAAAACAAAACTTTCCTGCTTTTGAAGTATATTGGATAGTCGGTAAGAATCAATATAAAAACAGCGAGAGACTTAAAGGCGCAATTGCGCAATGCAAGTCGGCAGGGCTTGACGGCTTTGATGTTGAAGTTGCCAATTTCCTGAATAAGGATGTTATAGAATCGATTAAAAAAAACCGGTTGAAGATATACACGTGGACAGTCGATGAACCGGACAGGGCAAAGCAATTGTATTCCGACGGCATAGATGGGATAACCACAAACAGGGCAAGCTGGATTAAAAGTAAATTACAATTTTCAAAAGACAAATAACAAATAAATTCCGGTTACCAATACTAAAATTCCAAACGGTTCAATATAAACTTTGGTAATTGAAATTTGGAGAATGAATATTATTTGGCTTTTGATATTTGAGATTTGTTTTTTTATAATGTTTTTTAATTAATAAATTCCCTTATGGATAAAATTATAATAGGCGTTCACGGATTAGGCAACAAACCGCCAAAGATTCTTTTGGAAGAATGGTGGCGGCTTTCTATTGTCGAAGGATTGAGGAAAATCGAACTGCCATTTACGAAGTTTAATTTCGATCTTGTTTACTGGGCGGATACGCTTCATCCCGTTCCGCTCGATCCTGCCGAAACCGATAAAGACAGTGAATTATATTTGGGTGAGCGATATGAACCGGCAATTGAAAATAAAAAAGTAAAAGAAAAAACTTTCAGAGAAAAAGCGATAAATTATATTAAAAAGCAGCGCGATAAAATTTTGTTCAGCGAAATAATGCACGCAAACTTTCCTTCCTTTACCGACCTGATAATCAAATATTTCTTTAATGATCTGAATATTTACCTCACTCATTATTGCGTGGACGAAGATAAATGTAATTGTCTCGCACAGGATGTTATAAAAGATAAGCTATACGATGTCCTAAAAAAGCATCAGGATAAAGAGATACTGCTGATTGCACATTCGATGGGCAGCATTGTTGCTTACGATGTTTTAATTCAACACGAGAAAGAGATTAAAGTAGATTCGCTGCTTACAATCGGTTCTCCGTTGGGTGTTCCTTTTATCCTCGATAAATTAAAAAGCGATTTAAGTGTGGATCCCATCGATGATAAAAAGTTAAGAACTCCCGATAACATTTTACACGAATGGATAAACTACGCCGACCCCGAAGATAAAGTTGCACAACATGTTACGCTTAACGAACTTTTTACTCCGAACTCAAATAACATTTCACCCGCTTGCGATTTAATTTATAACGATTACGAAAGCGAAGGAATAAAAAATCCGCATAAGTCTTTCGGTTACCTGCGTGCCTGCGAAGTTGCGGAAGTAATAGATAAGTTCCTCTGCCGTGGTAAGAGTAAAGTAATGGTTTGGTTCACCAAGAAGTTTAACAAGCTGCGGGATAAATTACCGGCGATTAAATAACTAATGTATAACTTTAATAATATATTATATTTAAAGCAGCCCAAGGTTTATGAGTCTATGTAATAATTACAATTTTTCCTTAACAATGGAATTTAGTCTGTGCTGTACAATTATAAATTGTCATTCTGAATGGAGCGAAGCGGAATGAAGAATCTCATCCTTATTAAAATCGATACTCTCACTTCGCCTACCTACCGCAGGCAGGTTCATAGCGACAAATATTAGTTCTGCAACAGATTTTTTATTCCGGTGTTCTTAAGCAAAAAAGTAAACACAGGTAAAACGGTTTAACCTAACGATGAATAAACACTAACATAAAACTTGAACAGAGACAGCGTTCTAAATAAATTATCAACCAAATCAGAGCGATGGGATTTCATAATCATCGGCGGGGGTGCAACGGGTGTTGGCGCTGCTATTGATGCATCGGCACGCGGTTACAAAGTTTTGTTATTAGAGCAAAGCGATTTCGGTAAAGGAACTTCGAGCAGAAGCACAAAGCTCATACACGGCGGAGTGCGTTACTTAAAGCAGGGCAACATCTCACTTGTTTTGGAAGCGCTGAAAGAACGCGGAATACTTTGCGGCAATGCACCGCATCTTGTTCGTAACATTCCGTTCGTCGTTCCCACTTACGATTGGTGGGAAGGAACCTTTTACGGTGTGGGATTGAAGTTGTACGATATGCTTGCCGGTAAGTACGGTTTCGGCGACTCTCATTCCCTTTCGGTTGAAGAAACACTCGAACGAATCCCCACATTGGAAACCGAAGGTCTGCGAGGCGGAGTTGTTTATTACGACGGACAGTTTGACGACTCGCGGCTGCTTATTAATATGGTTCAAACCGCCTATGAGCTTGGCGCCGATATTATTAACTACTTAAAGGTAACTTCACTCATAAAGCAGAACGATATAATTACAGGAGTTACTGCTGTTGATATCGAAACGGGAAAAGAATTTGTGCTTAAAGCAAAAGCTGTTATCAATGCAACAGGCGTTTTTTCAGATTCTGTAAGATTGATGGATGATGAAAATGCCAAACCTATAATTGCACCGAGCAGGGGAACTCATATTGTATTGGATAAATCATTTTTACCCGGCGATAATGCAATTATGGTTCCGCATACTTCCGATGGAAGAATTCTTTTCGCAATACCCTGGCATAACAGAGTTATAATAGGCACGACTGATATTGAAGTTGATGAACCGCTTTTGGAACCTGTTGCCACTGAAGATGAAATCGATTTTTTGTTAACCACGGCTTCAAAATATCTTGTTAAGAATCCTACCAGGTCTGATATATTAAGTGTCTTTTCGGGACTGCGACCGCTTGTTACTTCGGGCGATGATGAAAACACTGCTGCTATTTCCAGAGAGCACACGGTTTCTATTTCACGAAGCGGATTAATTACGATTGCGGGCGGCAAATGGACCACCTACCGTAAAATGGCTGAAGACACAATCGACCAGGCGG
>JAJRSV010000459.1 GCA_024278655.1 Bacteroidota bacterium
CAAACCTGACTCGTTCGAGAAAACTCCGCGTGCAACTCCCATACGAATTGTAAGCATAACGGTTGCACCTGCAAACCCGCCCATGGCGGCGGTGTCGGTAAATGCTTCGGTTAAAACCAATTTAAAAACTTCCGGCACTTGTGCGATGTTTAAAATCACAACAACAATGGCGGCTCCCATGTAAAACAAAATCATTACGGGAACCAAAACCTGTGTAACATTACCGATGCTTTTTATTCCGCCGAGTATAACAAGTGCAGTTGCAGCAGATAGCACTATTCCGGTTATCTCAACAGGAATGTTAAAAGAGTGAAGCACAGCATCGGCAACGGAATTAGACTGAACCATATTCCCGATACCGAATGCTGCAACGGAGGCGAATATTGCAAAGAGCGCCCCGAGCCATTTTAAATTCAAACCCTTGCTTATGTAATACATTGGTCCGCCGCTCATGTTTCCGTTCTCATCAACTTCCCTGTACTTAACTGCCAAAACAGCTTCGGCATACTTAGTAGCCATTCCGAATAAACCTGTAATCCACATCCAGAACAAAGCACCCGGACCACCAACGGCAATAGCGGTTGCAACTCCGGCTATGTTTCCTGTTCCTACTGTTGCGGCAAGTGCTGTCATTAACGCCTGAAAGTGTGATATGTCTCCTTCGCTGTGACCGGTC
Organism: Bacteroidota bacterium; assembly: GCA_024278655.1. GTDB lineage: Bacteria > Bacteroidota > Ignavibacteria > Ignavibacteriales > Ignavibacteriaceae > BMS3ABIN03. The sequence goes on from JAJRSV010000459.1 coordinate 677, forward strand.
TCTTTTCTTTTAATCAAAGCAAGCCAGAGAGAGTGCCATAACTTTCTGAACTGGAGACCTTTTAAAAGAAAGGTTAAGTAAACACCTGTTCCTACTAACAAAATTAAAAGCGGAACACCCCACACGAAAGAACTTATTTCGTTAAGAACCGATTGGATTTGATCCTGCATAGCAATTCCGGATTTGGACAATAAAACAATATGATATTAACTGCGAAGGTAAAAAGATTTTCGGATAAATTCAGAAAAGAAAGAAATAATTTCTTTTATAAAAACGGAATTGCTACTTCGGGTACCAGTTCCTGCTGATTGATGATTCCACCACGCTTACAATGTTCCGGAACCTCGGGATGAAAGGAAGCGAAACGCCCACAACCTTTACCTTATAAGTAACTCCGCGTTTAAGCTGCTTGTATAATTCGTCGGCGTTTTCTTTATTCTGGTAATAATCGTTTGCATTAAGGAATACTTCGTTTTCCGTAAAGATAAAATACTTCCCTTCTTCCCCGACCCATTTCTCTTTATTGATAACCGTAATTACCTCTGTCTTTTCGGTCAGGAACGGTTCAAAAAATAAAAAGCCGAAGTATAAAATTATAAGCACCACAATAAACGCAAAAAACATTGTCAATCTGAACATATATGATGTTATCATGTCTTCCTCTTATAATTTATGATTGTCTTCCGTTCTTACTATAATTGGTAATAATCTTATTTTTGATTTAATTGCCAACACTTTATAAAATTTATCAGAATCAGTTAATGAAATTATTTTCTAACCCCGTTGGGATTTTACTTCTGGTGGTATTGGGATTATTCGGATGTAAGAAGAAGACTCAACCACCAGAAAAGCCTTTAACGTACGTAGCTGCATATTCAATTTCCGTACCCGGTTCATCCGGGCTCGATTTTACGTATGATAAGCGAGGTTTTTGGGTAGCAAGCGACGAAACAAGCAAAATTTACAAGCTTAATGCCGATGGAAATGTCGTAAAAACCTTAAAAGTTGACGGCTATGACCTGGAAGCCGTTACGGTTGTTAACGATTCGGTAATTGCCGTTGTGCTCGAAAGAACAAGGGAATTGGTAATGATTGACACTTCGGGAAAGGAAATAAGAAGAAAAAAGCTTAAACTCAAAGGCGAACGCAACTCCGGGCTCGAGGGAATTACCTTCAATCCCCTAACGGGTCACTTTTATGTTTTAAATGAAAAGAACCCGTCGCTCTTAATAGAATTAAATGATGAATTTGAAGTTATAAGTATCGATACATTGAAATTCTCAAAAGATGTTTCCGGAATTTTTTATGATGAGACCGATAATGTGCTCTGGATTTTAAGCGATGAAAATCAATTGGTTGTAATAACGGATTTAAACGGGAAGCCGTTGAAAAAGATGAATATCTCGGTTGTTCAGCCGGAAGGAATTGCCGTAGATAAAAAGAAAAACCGGCTTTATATTGTCTCGGATAGCCGCGAAGCGTTATACGTTTACGATATTAATTAAAAAAGGGCCAGGACGTAAAGCCCTGACCCAGCAGGGGGGAGACATGAATTCTATATAAACAGGAGGTCCGCTTAATACCCTTTAGTTCTCTATCAACACTAATGGTTACACAATTATGATGCCTGACTTTTTTCATCTTATAATCTATTGAAACTCATGTTATGTATAACACGTTGGTAAATTTTTCTTAACTGTTTGTAAAAATTTATGAGATGTTTAAAGTTTTATAATGAGATTTTCAAAACAAGACATGTTTGAAGTTGAGGTAAGCAGCTTGCAGCGATAGTTAAATTATTAAACTCCCATTCCCTTTCCTCTTAACATTTGCCAAACGGTTATAAGTATTATTTGAATGTCGAGTGTTAACGACCAGTTCTCGATGTACCAGATATCGTATTCAATCCTTTTTCTTGTTCTTCTTATGTTCTCCTCTTCATCGGGAACATCGCCGCGTAAACCATGAATCTGTGCCCAGCCAGTAATACCCGGCTTTACATTATATCTCAATCTGATTTCGTCTACTATCTTACCGTAAACCTCATCGTAAGTTACTGCGTGCGGTCTGGGTCCTACAACTGACATTTCTCCCTTAAGTACGTTTAAAAACTGCGGCAGCTCGTCAAGGTTCGATTTGCGAAGGAACCTGCCTAACTTTGTTACGCGCGGATCGTTTTCTACAACAGGTTTGAATTTGCTGTTCGGATCACTTGAAGAAACTTTCATAGTGCGGAACTTATAACATTTGAATTTTTTATTCTTTGCCCCGACTCTGTCCTGTATAAAAAATACCGGGCCGGGTGAAGTTAGTTTTGTTAATATAAAAATCACCGGGAAGAGCCAGGAAAGAACAAATATTATAACAAGCAAAGAAAAAACAATATCGAAAGTTCTTTTAATAAATCTCCAGTGTGCTTCTTCAAGCGGTTCCCTGCGTGCGGTAATAATCGGAAAGTTTCCGAACATACTTACCTGGAAACGGCTCGATAAAAACTTAAAGTAATCGGGAATTATATGAGTACGAACTGCGCGCCGGTTACATACTTTAATTATCTCATCCAAAAAGTCGTTGCTTTTACCGGTAACGGCAATTACAACTTCATCCACTTTATGTTTTTCAATCAAACTTTCCAGCTCGCTAATATTTCCGAGAACATCCGGTGCACTTCCATTGTTTTCGGTATCGGCGGCAAAGCCCACAAAGTTATACCCGAAATCGGGATTGGACTTTATCATCTCCTTAAATTTCCGTCCCACATCGCTGCTGCCGACAATAAGCAGATTGCGTATGTTCTTTCCTTTTCTTCTTAACGACTTTAGAGTTTTGCGGAAGACGATAATTCTTAAGCTTATTAAAAAAATTAAAAGCAGAGCATAGTAAACAATAAAGTTTCTTGTAAACAGATCTTCTTTTACTAAAAATATAAAGATGATTGAAGCAAGAACCTGTGCAATGGTTTCTTTAATGAGGTTAACAAACTGAAAGGGAAAATTCCTTGAGTGAAAGTCGCTGTAAAAACCGCTTACGTTTGTAAAAATAATCCAGAGAAGATTTAAACCGACAAGCAGGAAAAACATATAGTAACGGTCGAGCAGAATTTCCCACGACTGCGCAAGCACTGCCGAGATAATAAATGCCGCATTTATCAGAATCAAATCGCTGAAGAGTCTGAATAAGTAAAGTGATCTTCTGTTAACTATCATAGCGTATCTTTGTGGTTATAAATATTCTTCAAGTTTTTCATCTATAAAAGCTTTTATCTTCTCTTCGAATACTTCTCTGCCGAATTGAAGCGAATGTGC
>JAJRSV010000460.1 GCA_024278655.1 Bacteroidota bacterium
ATAGCAAGTGTTAATTCTTCGATTTATTTGGAAGTTGAAGGAGATAAAATTCTTGCAGCAAATGTCTCTGCGGGCGGTGTTGCTCCGGTTCCGCTGTATCTTAAAAAAACTTCCGAATTCCTTGAAGGAAAAACCATTGATGCGGCAACTGTAACAGAAGCAGGAACAATTTCGCAAACGGAAATTTCACCGATAACTGATGCACGCGGTTCTGCAGAGTATAAAGCGCTGCTGCTTCGGCAATTAATCTTTGCTCATTTTATAACTTTGTTTCCCGATAAGGTTAAAATGAAAGAAATAGCATGAAGAACTACGATATCGAAAGACACGTAACAGGCGAATCTCAATTTGTGGATGACATAATCACTCCCGAAGGATTGCTCTACGCATCAGTATGTTATTCCGGAAAAGCACACGGCGAAATTCTGCGCATCGATTTGTCCGAAGCGGAAAAAGTAAGCGGCGTAAAAGTAATATTCACATCGAAAGATATTCCCGGCGATAACCAAATCGGCGGCATAGTTCCGGATGAAGAATTGTTAGCAGAAAAAGAAGTAGAGTTTATCGGTCAGCCGGTTGCTGTGGTTGTTGCGGAAGATCAGTTATCGGCAAGAGAAGCAGCACGGAAAATAAAAGTCGATATAAAAGATTTGCCCGTTATAACCGATCCGAGGGAAGCATACAAAGCCGGACAGCTTATCGTTCCGCCGCGTACTTTTAATCTTGGTGATGTTGATAACAACTGGAACGAATGCGACTACATTGTTGAGGGTACGGTTGAATCCGGCGGGCAGGAACATCTTTACCTGGAAACACAGGGTGCGTTTGCGTATCCCGTTGAAGGCGGAGGAATTAAAATAGTTTCATCCACTCAATCGCCCACTGCGGTGCAAAGAGTTACTTCGAGAATATTAAATCTTCCGATGCACAAAGTTGAAGTTGATGTTTTAAGATTGGGCGGAGGTTTCGGCGGTAAAGAAGATCAGGCATCTGCCTGGGCGGCAATGGCTGGATTGGCTGCGTTCAAACTTAACAGACCTGTAAAATTAATTCTGCCGCGTCAGGAAGATATGCGAATGACAGGCAAACGTCATCCCTACTCTTCCGATTTTAAAATCGGTTTGAACAAAGAAGGAAAAATACTTTGTTACGAAGCTACCTTTTACCAAAACGCAGGCGCTGCTGCAGACCTTTCTCCCGCAATTCTCGAACGAACATTGTTTCATTGCACAAACAGTTACTACATACCTAATGTTAAAGCAACGGCAATAAGCTGCAAAACAAATCTACCTCCGAATACTGCATTCCGCGGGTTTGGCGGACCACAGGGAATGTTTGTGATCGAATCGGCAATATTTAAAGCCGCCGAAAAGATGGGTGTTGACCCCACCGAAATTCAGAAGAAAAATTTGCTCGATGAGGGTGATGAATTTCCTTACGGACAAAGAACGGAAAACTGTCATGCAAGAATTACATGGCAGAAAGCGGAAGAAAAATATTCGATAGAAAAAATCAGAAAAGAAATAAAAGAGTTTAATGCGAAGAACGACATTTACAAAAAAGGCATAGCGTTTATGCCAATATGCTTCGGTATTTCGTTCACAAATACATCGATGAATCAGGCGAGCGCGCTTGTGCACGTTTATACAGACGGCAGCATCAGCGTAAGCACTGCGGCAGTCGAGATGGGTCAGGGTGTGAATGAAAAAATAAGGCAGGTTGCAGCAAAAGTTTTTTCGGTTGATATCGAAAGAGTAAAAACCGAAACCACAAACACAACCCGCATTGCAAACACATCACCCACTGCAGCAAGCAGCGGTGCGGATTTAAATGGCAAAGCTACCGAACGAGCTTGTCAATATATTCTTAAGCAGTTGAAAGAGGTAGCCGCAGAAATTCTCGAAGCGTCTTCAATAACACACGTGAAAATTATTGATGAAGTTGTTCATCTTGATGGCAAAAAAACAGAACTGCGCTGGGAAGAGTTAATAAAGACTGCACATCTTAAACGCTTTAATCTGTCGTCGCATGCTTTTTACGCAACACCCGGCATTCACTTCGACAGAGAAAAAGAGAAAGGCAGACCGTTTGCATATCACGTTTACGGTACTGCAATCGTTGAAGTTACAGTTGACTGCCTGCGCGGCATATACAAATTCGATTCGGTAAAAGTCGTGCACGATTTCGGCAAGTCGCTCAATCCGCTTATCGATAAAGGACAGGCGGAAGGTGCAATTGTTCAGGGACTCGGCTGGATGACAATTGAAGAAGTAATTTACGATGATAACGGAAAGCTGCTAACGGATGCGTTGTCAACATACAAGGTTCCCGACATTCATTTTACACCGAACATCGAAGTTGATTTTCTCGAAGACTCTGAAAATCCATGGGGAATATTTAAATCGAAAGCAATCGGCGAGCCGCCGCTTATGTACGGTATCGGCGGTTACTTTGCAATTATGAACGCAATAAAAGCATTCAGACCGGACAGGCAATTCAAAATCTCCGCACCCTTCACCCCAGAAAAAGTGCTGATGAATTTATACAGCAAAAAAGTTGAAGAGAAGCAGTCCGTATAACTATTCGTGCATTAGGGGCGAACAATTTAGAGAAAAATTCACAATATATTTTCAGTCACACAAAACGAACAATTATTGTTTACGTTATTAAAATATCGTTGAAACGGTTAAATTACTGTATCGTTTATTAAGTAGCCCACGACTTAAGAGTCTGTGGCAGAACTAATTTTTGTCACACTGAACGAAGTGAAGTGTCTCAATTCTGTTAAAGGCGAGATTCTTCATTCCGCTTCGCTCCATTCAGAATGACAATTTATACTTGTGCAACACAGACTTAAGTCGTGGGTTACTGAAACAAAAAGGTATTTTTAAACCGTTTTAACGGTTTACAAAATGAACAATCAACTTGAGCGAATGATATATTAAATTAATAACTTAAATTTAGGTTCAAAAAATATTTTAATTCAAAAATCGTTTCTCTATCAACGCAAAGCTTATGAGCAACATAGAACTCTGGAATTTTATTCTCAACAACTTAAATGCAGATAAAAAAGTTGTGTTGTTAACCGTTGCGGAATCATCCAAATCTTCGCCCGGCAGACAAGGATTTAAAATGGTTGTTACAGAGGATGCGGAACTCTTCGGAACAATCGGCGGCGGGATAATGGAAAAAGATATGGTTGAATATTCACTTGACCTGCTCTTCGGGAATGAAACGAGAGAGATAAAAAAACTTTACCATACGGATAAAACAAAGCACGAAAAATCGGGAATGATTTGCGGCGGCTACCAGGTAATTCTTTTTACTGTTATTGATACGAC
>JAJRSV010000461.1 GCA_024278655.1 Bacteroidota bacterium
CAACAGCGTCCTTTAATTCTTTATTGGCTAAACTGGTAAATACTACTTTCATATTACTTACTTAAAGACTTCTTCCATCGGAATCCCTTTGCGTTTACCGTCGCGGTAAGCTTTAAGGCGCTTTTCAGCTTCCTCTAACCAGATAGCATCAATCTTTTTATCCGGTTCATCTAAGCTCTTAATTAAACCTTCGATGATTAAAAACCGATCCTCGGGTTTTAATTTCATTGCTTGTTCCAATATCTCTTTATTACTCATAACATCTCACATTTTTTTATTAAAATATTTTGCTTAAATAATATGATGAATCAACAACTAAAAATCAATCTAAAATATTGTAAAGGTATGCAAAAATAATAAAGGTAAATCATTTGAGGATAATATCGGTCATTAAAAATATAGAAAAGATAGTACAGAAATGTACTGGAGATACGCCGCAGTAATAGTTAATTGAAAGAGTGTATATTTCTACCTTTCGCGAACTTCCCGCAGAAGATCAATTATTTCATCTTTGTCTATATCCAAATCAATGCCTTTAACATTCAGATATGACTTTTTTGAATTAACCGGTTTTAATTCAAAGATGCTTCCATCTTTTCTTTTGATTAAAACCCGTCCTTCTTTTTTGCTTTATCAAGCAGGAAAGCCAGTTTTTGTCTTGCCTCGCTGTAAGTATATGTGTTCATTGTTAAACCTCTTTGGTAATTATACCAACCTTTTTGCCAATATCTATTAAACTTTTAATTTGTTATAAAAAACTATAAGTAAGTTTAAGATGCCAGCTTTACAACTTCCTTATCAAGGCGGTTTTTAAGCCGGTCCTTTTCAACTTCTAAATTATAGCGCATTTGAAGATTCAACCAAAACCTTTCGGATAGACCGAAGTAACGTGAGAGTCTCAATGCTGTATCGGCAGTAATTGCTCTTTTTCCAAGAACAATTTCATTAATTCTTCTCGGTGGAACATTAATATCTTTTGCCAAACGGTATTGACTAATACCCATCGGTTTCAAAAATTCTTCCAATAGAATCTTTCCGGGATGAACCGGTTTGATTTTTTTAGTCTTCATATTTTATCCTTTATGATAGTCGGTGATTTGAACTTTATATGCATTTCCACTTTTCCAAATGAAAATAATACGATATTGATTATTTATCCTTATACTATAAAACTCCTTTAACTTACCAGACAATTTTTCAAGACGATTACCGGGTGGTATTTTTAAATCGTCCAATTTATCAGCAGCGTCTATCAACAATAATTTTTTGTAAGCTTTATTGGACAAATCAGTTGAATACTTTCTGGATACCTGCCTGTCGAATATGTTTTTTGTATCTCTATCGGTAAAAGTTTTAATCATGTGTTTAATAATAACGACTTGCGTTATTAATGTCAATATTATTCTTTGCCATTTCCCGGATTTTCAATCTCGATGAAAAATCACTCACACAAAGAATATCTTTAGTTAAAGATATTGAAGAGAAGGATAAGATAGCACTATTCTATCATCGAATAGAGACTTAATTCCTCATTCTCCTATATCTTCGTTCCATAACTCGGGTTTTGTGCGGATAAATTCTTCCATCATCCGGATGCATTCGGGATCATTTAGAATTTCTAACTCAACACCGCGTGAACGCAGGTATTCTTCCGGTCCCTTAAATGTTTGGTTTTCACCGATTACAATCTTCGGTATTTTATACAACAAAGCTGTGCCGCTGCACATATCGCAAGGCGAAAGAGTTGAATAAAGGGTTGCTCTTTTGTAATCACTTGCTTTTAGCCGTCCGGCGTTTTCAATGCAATCCATCTCCGCATGCAAAATAGCGCTGCCTTTCTGTACTCGCCTGTTATGTCCGCGACCAACAATTTCACCATCGATTACTAAAACAGAACCGATAGGAATTCCCCCTTCGTTCAACCCCTTTTTTGCTTCTTCAATTGCTGCCTGCAGGAACTTGTCCATTGGTATTTATGTGAATGTTTGTTTAATTAATTAAACTGTGTGTTTTCGGGAGTATTTTAATGATTGATTTTTTCTATTTGTTCTTTCAGTTTTGGAATTTCTTCTTTAGCAATGCTCCACACAATATCAATGTTTACACCGAAATAATCGTGAATGAGTTTATCCCTTGTCCCGGCAATATCCGACCAGGGAATATCAGAATAATTACTCTTTAAAATACCGGATAAAGTTTTACTGCTTCACCGATTATCTCTATATTTCTTATAACTGCATCTTGTGTTTTATAGTCTTGTAAAAAATCACTAAACACCATGTCTTCAGTATAAGAAATTATTCTTGAGATACATTCTTTATATCCTGAATAATATCTTCATCACTGCGTTCAGACATATACCAGACTTGCCCTTATATTATCAGCAACTCTTTTAATTCTTATATTATTAAGTCCGTATTTAGTTATAACATCAACTTCTCCGCCAAGAATTTGTTCAAGGTACGTGACTAACCGTACAAACTTAAAGCCAATAGGTCTGCTAAATTCTACAAGGATATCTATATCGCTTTCTTTTGTAGCGGCTCCTTTTGTTGTCGAACCGAATATGCCAATTTTCTTAACACCAAACTCCGATGAGAGATATTTATAGTTTTCTCTGATAATCCTTAAAATTTCATCTCTATCTGTCATCACAAATCCTTGAATTTTCAATAATTGAAAGTGTGCTTAATATTTAATATCAAAAATAACAGTTTAAATGTCAAATTATAGTATTGTAGTATATTGAAATCGAATCTCGGAAAATGAATTATTTTTCATTTAACTTTTGTAAACGCGCTAAAATTAAAAACCCAATACCACTTCCAATAAGATAATAAATAAAATCATTCCAGCTGAAAGATGTTCCGAGAATTGTTCTTCCGACAAAGTTACTTCGTATAGTTTCCAGGAATGGCGGATGCCAAAGCTGTAGAAATTCTAAAAAACCGGTGGCTGTAAAAACCGAAGCTGCAATTAATAAAGGTTTTGCATTCGGAAAGAAAAGAAAAAATAACAGGCACCAGAATATTTCATATAATAACCCACCAAGTGAATCGTGTACCCATTGTGCTGCCGGTCCGGAATAGAATTTTGTGTAAAAGCCCAAGGGTGTAACTATTAATAATAAGATAATAGTCCAAAAACGTCTCTTTGCAAGAGTAGAAATATTACTTTGTTTCATTTATCTTTTCTTATAATGCCGGCACACTTGGCTTGGTGCTTTAAAATCAATTGATCTATTTTTTTTGCTTTTTACTTTGGGGTTTTTTTATTCCAATCACAAGAATATTTTTATAATATTAGATCGAATTATAAGTCACCCTATCTATCCCAGTCGTCTTCACTATAAAAATATTTTGCTATTCTGTCGGTTCTTTCACGTATAAGATTAATCTCATCTTTTGTTAATCTTTCTTTCCATAACCAGATGTTCGATTTGCTGTCGCGCTTAATTAAAGATTGTTCCTCTTTATTTTTTGCAACGGAGTATTCTCCGATTATCCTTTGAACCTTCGGTGTGAATTCTAAATTTAGCTTCCGGAAAATCATTTCAAATTCCGATATCGGGTTTGCCGAAATATTTTCGTGTTTAACAAAAATCCAATCCGGATGAGATTTTTTATAATGAAGTATCATATGATAAATCAGGTTCCAAAGCAGAGTTGCCTGCTCAATAGTGCTTTTATCGTGATTGGCAAACTCTTTTATTTCCGGTTCGAATTCTGCCAGATGATCTTTCATTAATAGAGGTTGCTTTAAAAAATGATCAAAAGGATGTTTCCAGTTTGCCTTCTTCAAGCTGCCTGCAAAAGCAGCAGGATGGCGTATTAATACTATTACATCCATATTAAATCTGTCAGCCAGCCAATCGGCGGAAAAGACAGCAATCGGATCTTTCATTAATGGTCGTTTATTTAAGAATCTATTTTTTGAAAAACGAAATAATTCTTTTAACATTCCCATATAGCTTCTTAATCCGGATCTAACTTTTATTTCTTTCGATACCTGGTATCTAAAACCGAGAGTGTTTTTAATGTGCTGGTAATATTGAGATTCGTTATTGTTACAAACATAAGTAAACCAATAATTGAATTCCGCTCCGCAAATACCCGGTGGATGTTTAATATTAAATGGTTCGTGTATATACGCAATCGAAGGTGATGCAGCTATCATTTGTCCAACCCATGTTGAACCGGAGCGGTGAGAACCTGTCAACAGTATCGGTTTATTATCTTTCCTATTATTCATTTAGATTATATCTGTAAGTGGATATTAATTTACAAACGGTCAACGACCATGATTTTATATCGCTTAATGATTTAACTCACAGTTATCATACTTGATTATTTATAGATGTTCTTCTTATTCATCAACACCCAATAAACAACAAACGCAACTGCAAAGCCGACGAACCATGCATAATCGTAAAGGAATCTTAATTCATCAACGAACAATCCGATTAATGCAACAAACACTCCGGCTGCAAGTGCATAAATGGCTTTGATGTTAAATCCTTTGCTATACTTATACTCGCCGTTCGGATCATAAAGGTCTTTACTGTTAAGATTTCTTTTTCTTATGATGAAGTAATCACAAATCAATATTCCGGCAATCGGTCCCAGGAAACTTGAGTAACCGATAAGCCATCCAAAAATATAAGCACTGTAATCCGAAAGAAGTTTCCACGGCATCATTGCTATTCCTAATACGGCAGTTAACAATCCACCTTTAACAAATGAAATGTGTTTCGGAGAAAGGTTAGCAAAATCGTTTGCCGGCGATACAACATTGGCAGCTATGTTTGTAGTTAGTGTTGCGACAATAAGTGATAGGAGCGAGATTAATACAACAACAGGACTTTCAAACTTAGAAAGCAATACAACAGGATCCCAAATAGCTTCGCCGAAGATTATTACAGTAGCCGAAGTAACAGCGATCCCGATAAAAGAAAACATTACCATTGCAGGCGGAAGACCCAACGCTTGTCCCACGACTTGTGATTTCTGACTTTTTGCAAAACGTGTGAAGTCAGGAATGTTTAACGAAAGCGTTGCCCAAAAGCCCACCATTCCTGTTAACGAAGGAATGAAGAAACGCCAGAACTCGCCGGCGGTTTTAAATTTGCTCGGCTGACTTAAAATAGGTCCGAAGCCGCCTGCATTAACATAAGCCCATATAAGTAATCCCAATCCGACTAACAACAGAAACGGTGCGCCGTAAGATTCCAGCCATTTAATCGATTCGATTCCTTTAACGATAAAGTAAACATTCATTGCCCAGAAGAGTAAAAAGCCGATTGCAGGACCAAAGGAAAAAATTGCCCACTCCGGAAGGAGTAAAATGATTAGAGAATTAATTGCCTGTCCGCCAATCCATGTCTGAATACCGAACCATCCGCACGCAACAACAGCGCGCAGAAGCGCCGGAATGTTTGAACCCTTTGTTCCGAAAGATGCTCTTGCAAGAACAGGGAAGGGGATGCCGTATTTAGTTCCGGCGTGTGCGTTTAATACCATTGGAATTAAAACGATTAAATTACCGAGACCGATAGTTAACAACGCCTGCCACCAATTCATTCCGCCTGATATCAGTCCGCTTGCAAGCATATAAGTCGGAATGTTTACACTCATACCAATCCATAGTGCGGCAATAGCGTAAGTGCCCCACGAGCGCTCTGCAAGTTTTATCGGAGCTAAATCTTTATTGATTAATTTTTGATTTTTAATTGAGGATACGTCTGTTTCGACAAGTTGGGAATCGGTGATGATGCTCATTTAATTCCTGTATTTGTTGTAGGATTTTGAATGAAAGTTTATTGCATTTTAATTGTAATGAACGATCTCTATATCCATCAAATAGAGTTCATTTGTCATTCTTAACGAAGCGAAGAATCTCAATGTATGCAAAGGCAGAGATTCTTCACTCCGCTACGCTACGTTCAGAATGACAATTTTCATTCATTCAACCATCTTGTCATTCTGAGCGAAGCGAAGAATCTCAATGAATACAGAAGCAGAGATTTTTTACTTCACTTCATTCTTAGGAATGACAATGTTAAAGAATCACTTCCATGCACCGGCAAAAACATCACGTTTAATGAACTGACCTCTGCCTGCTTTGCCTAAAAATTTCTTATCCTTAACGATTACCTCACCGCGTGAAAGAACAACTTCGGCATCGCCTTTAACTTTCATTCCTTCGTACATTGAATAGTCAACGTTCATATGGTGAGTTTTTGCAGAGATTGTATGTTCCTTGTCCGGGTCCCATATTACAATGTCCGCATACGAACCAACTGCGATAGTTCCCTTACGTGGATACATTCCGAATATTTTGGCAGGATTTGTACAATTGATTTCGACCCAGCGGTTAACCGAAAAGCGTCCTTCGTTTACGCCTCCCTGAAATGTAAGGTGCAGACGGTTTTCAAGTCCCGGACCACCGTTAGGAATTTTTGTAAAATCATCTTTACCTAATTCTTTTTGCCCTTTATAGTTGAAAGGGCAATGGTCGGTTGAAACAACCTGCAGGTTGTTCTGCTGAAGTCCTGCCCATAATTTTTCCTGATGCCATTTTTCTCTGACCGGTGGAGAGAAAACATATTTCGCTCCTTCGAAGCCGGGCTTGCTTATATCATCCATGGATAGATAAAGATATTGCGGACACGTCTCTGCAAAAGCGGGCAATCCGGCTTTTCTTGCAACGGCAACTTTTGTCAGTGCATCGTTACAGGTTAAGTGAACGATGTAAACAGGGGTTCCCGCCATTTCGGCAAGTGCAATTGCCCTGTTTGTTGATTCGCCTTCGGCTGCAGCAGGACGGCTTAATGCATGATACTTCGGTTCAAGCTTTCCTTCTTTTACCATTTGCTGAACGATATCGTCTATTACCATTCCGTTTTCGGCGTGCATGCAAATTAAGGCGCCGTTCTTTTTCGATTGAAGCATTGCTTTGTAAATTGTTGCATCATCAACCATTAATACACCGGGGTATGCAAGAAATAATTTGAAGCTTGTTACACCTTCCTCTACCATTTCATCCATTTCGCTTAATCTTTCATCGGGCAGGTCGGTTATAATCATGTGAAATCCGTAATCGATGGTAGCTTTACCTTTGGCTTTTTTCATCCATGTTTCTAACCCTTCGCGCATACTTCCGCCTTTGGGTTGAATAGCAAAATCGATTATGCTTGTTGTTCCGCCGAAAGCTGCGGCTTTTGTTCCCGTCTCGAAATCATCACTCGATGTTGTTCCGCCGAACGGCATATCGAGATGAGTGTGAACATCGATGCCTCCGGGAATTACGTATTTACCCTTCGCATCAATTACTGTATTTGCCTGATTATTCAGATTGGTTCCGATAAGTGTAATTTTATCATTTTCAATAAAAATATCCGCCGTGTAATCCTGCTCGGCAGTAATGATGCGTCCGTTTTTAATTAATGTTGACATAACTTCACCATGTTTTTTTTATAATCTTATTTCGTGTTTTTAGAAACCGTTAAAACGGTTAATCATTATAATTGTTATAATCACATACCCACGATTAAAATCGTGGGCTGCTTCGTTCTGTCATTCATTTAATGAATAACTATTCCATGCTTCTTCTGAAACTCCGCAAGGTTTTCCCACGTAAGCGGTTTGCCTTCTTTTTCAAATTCTTCTATCAGTTCATTCCATGTTTTTTTGTTTGAACCGTCATCGACTCTTACCATTGTAATGCATCCTTCAACAGGACAAACCAATGAACATAAGCTACAGCCCACACAATCTTCTTCTCTTACTTCGGTTTTGTAATGTCCGTTAACCGGAGTTAAATCAATACACTGATGAGCGCCGTCTTCGCAGGCAATGTAACACAAGTTGCAATGAATACATTTATCCTGATCGATTCGTGCAACTGTTTTATGAAGAAGATTGAAGTTCCCGAATTCGTCAATCTGCTCAAGTGCCTTGCCTTTAAAATCATCGATGGAGGAAAAACCTTTCGACTCCATCCAGTTCGTGAATCCTTCGGTCGAATCATCAATTATTCTGAAGCCGTAATGCATAACCGCAGTGCAAAGCTGCACACTTGTTGCACCCAACAGTATGAATTCAACTGCATCGCGCCAGGTGCTTATTCCACCGATTCCGGATATTGGAAGATTAACTTCGCGGTCGGATGCTACCTGCGAAAGATGATGCAGCGCAATGGGTTTTACAGCCGGACCCGCATAACCGCCATGGCTGCTTTTACCTGCCACAGAAGGCATGATTTTCATCGTGTCGAGATCAACGCCTATTATACTGTTGATTGTGTTTATTAGTGAGAGTCCATCTGCGTTAGCTGCTCTTGCAGCGCGGGCAGGGTAGCGCATATCGGTTATGTTGGGAGTAAGTTTAACGAGCACCGGAATGGTTGATACTTCAGTTACCCATTCGGTTATCATTTTGCAGTACTCGGGAACCTGTCCCACAGCCGAACCCATTCCTCTTTCGCTCATTCCGTGCGGGCATCCGTAATTTAATTCAATACCGTCTGCGCCGGTGTCGATTGTTCGCTTAACTATATCCTGCCACGTTTATTTTTTCGATTCAACCATTATTGATACGATAACTGCTCTGCCGGGCCAAAGCCGTTTTGTTTCGGCTATCTCTTTAAGATTAACTTCAATCGGTCGGTCGCTTATAAGCTCAACATTATTTAAGCCGACAATTTTTTCTCCATTTAAATCCAACCCGCCGTAACGGTTGCAAACATTCATCACCGGTTCACCGATTGTTTTCCAAACCGTACCACCCCAGCCCTGCTCGAACGCTTTGCAGTTTTGGTATGCAGTGTTCGAAGGCGGACCGGATGCCAGCCAAAACGGGTTCGGAGATTTTATTCCTCCGCAGTTAATTGAAAGGTCAACCATAATTTTTCTCTCAAAATTATTTTGAAAAAAATGCGTATATCCGAATTACAATTAAGTAAAAATCATTATTCATTCAATCATCAACAATGAGATCATTTGTCATTCTGAACGAAGTGAAGAATCTCAAAGTATTCAAAAGCAGAGATTCTTCATTCCGCTTCGCTCCATTCAGAATGACAATTGTAATTTAATACGCAATTAAAATTCATAATTATTGAATGTATGTATCATTTGATTTTTAAAAACTTATCAATTCCATGCGCTGCCTGCTTACCATCGTATGCGGCGTTTACTACTTCTTTGCCGCCGTTAATGCAATCGCCGCCGGCAAATACTTTCGGATTAGTTGTTTGATATGTTTCTTCATCAACCACAACCTTGTTCTTTTCGATTTTCAAGTCGGGTATTGAATTGAAGAAACTTAACTTGGGCTGCTGACCCAAAGCGTAAATAACCATATCAACAGGAATTACAAACTCGGAACCGGGAACGGGAACAGGTTTGCGTCTGCCGTTTTCATCCGGTTCGCCTAATTTATTTTTAATGCACTTGATTCCTTCAACATATTTATCGCCTAAAATTTCTACAGGCGAAGTTAAAAAGCGAAAGATGATGCCGTCGTTTTTTGCCAGCCGGTATTCAAAATCGTTTGCAGGCATTTCGGCTTCAGACCTTCTGTAGATAATCATCACTTCTTCTGCACCTAATCTTTTGGCTCCGGTTGCTGCATCTATTGAAGTATTGCCCGCACCAATAACAGCAACATGCTGTCCTACTTTTACTGCGTTCCAATCTTCTCTTTTAATGTTCTCTATAAATTTTAGTGCACCGATTACTCCATCAAGCTCTTCGCCGGGAATATTGAGCTTGCCGCTTTCTCCCAATCCAACTCCTATAAAAATTGCATCGTGCTTTGCGAACAGTTCATCAATTGAAATTGTTTCGCCAACCGTTACTCCTGTTTGAATATTAACACCAAACCCTTTTATCAATTCAACTTCTTTCAAACTGTCTTCTTTACTCGTTTTATAAGGAGCTATTCCATAAGTATCCAGTCCGCCCGGCAGTTCTTTCGATTCATAGATTTGAACATCGTAACCCAATAACGCTAACTCGGCACCGCACGCTAATCCTGCCGGACCGGAGCCGATTATGCCTACCGACTTTCCGTTCTTCGGTTTCGCTTCGAACAATTTCGGCATTCCGGATGCGAAGTAATTATCAATTGCGAATCTTTGCAGCCGTCCTATCTCGATGGGCTTTTCACCTTTATCATTCATAACGCATGCGCCTTCACAAAGGTCTTCTACCGGACAAGCTTTTGCGCAGGTCAGTGCAATCCAGTTCGATTCAAGAATTGTTTTTGCAGAACCAAGCAGGTTGCCTGTTGCAATTTTTCTTATGAATGTAGAAATATCGATATGTGTGGGACATGCCTGTTTGCACGGCGAATCGTAGCAATACAAACAGCGCGCCGCTTCCGAAACCGCCGCAATATTTGTAAACGGTGGAACCAGTTCCTCAAAGTTTTTTTTAATTTCTTCTTCAGAAAATTTCAAATTTTTCATTTGTTGATTTCGGCTTTTGTTGTTTTATTAGATTTAGCAAGTTCGTAAAATTCATGAAGCTTTTGCTGCAATAGTTTTTTGGGAATTAACTTTGTTTCGTAATCAGCTATCACAGTGGGACTCATCGAACGACTTAAGGCATATTCCACAACCTCATCATCCTTTCCTTTGCACAAAAGAATTCCAATACTTGGATTTTCCTGCGGCTTTTTCACATCACGATCAAGTGCTTCGAGATAAAATTCTATCTTACCAAGATACTCAGGCTTAAAGTCATCAATTTTCAATTCAACGGCAACTAAACTTTGCAAATCTCTATTGAAGAATAACAGATCAATTGAAAAATCTTTGTTTCCTACCTGCACTCTGTATTCCTCACCAATCAAAGCGAAATCACGTCCCAACTCTAAAATAAATTTTTTAAGATTTGCAAGCAGCGCCAGCCGTAAATCGTTTTCGGAGTGCTTTTCTGGTAAATCAAGAAACTCGAATAAATACTGGTCACGAAAGATGGTGGAAGTACCAGCGGATAATTCTCTAACTGCCGGTGCAACATTTTTATTAGCAAGCACGGTACGTTCAAAAACAGAAGTATTTATTTGTCTTTCCAATTCTCTGACGCTGTATTTTTCTTTTACGGATAATTTCAAATAAAATTCACGTTCTTCCGGTGTTTTACATCTCGAAAAGATTATTCGATTATGACTCCACGTTAATTCTCGCCACAGTGTGGCGAGTTTTTCCTGATCTTTATAAGTATCGTAAAACTGTCTCATTCTCCACAAATTACTCGCTGTAAATCCTTTCAAATCGGGGAAATTAGTTTTAACGTAATTTGCCAATTGCTGAACAACACCTTTTCCCCAACTTTCTTTCTCAACTTTTTTACTGATGTATTTCCCAATATTCCAGTATAAATCTATAAGTTCAGTATTAACTGCACGAAATGCGCGACTTCTGCTGTTTTGAATTAGTTTAACAATGTTATCAAAATCTTGTATTAGTAATACTTCGGTCATTATCAAATATCAGAAGATTATCAATTGATTTTTAATTTAACATTTAGCCAGCGCTTCATCCATCGCTTTAATAAAATCATCAACTTCGCTTTTTGTAACGGTAAGCGGTGGTGAAATGCGAACAACATTTCCATACAATCCGCCTTTACCTATTAGCACACCCTGCTTTTTCAATTCTTCAAACAGCTTTACAACAATTGCTGAATCGGGAACTTTGTTTTCCTTTACAAACTCGCATGCCTGCATCAGTCCTTTGCCGCGCACATCTCCTATCGAAGGATATTTTTTCTGAAGGTCTTCTAATCCGGCGCGTAAATGTTGTCCGACTTCGTAAGCATTCTCTGCTAAATTTTCTTCTTCCATTACTTCTATTGTTGCTAAAGCAGCCGCCATAGAAACAGGGTTGCCGCCGAACGTGGAAATTGTTAAGCCGGTAAAGCTGTCTGCAATTTCTGTTCGTGCAATTGTTGCACCGAGCGGAACACCGTTTGCAATGCCCTTAGCCATTGTCATTATATCGGGTTCAACTTCCCAGTGTTCAATACCAAACATTCTTTTGCCTGTTCGTCCGAAACCTGTTTGAACTTCATCGCAAATAAAAACGCCGCCGTATTTTTTAACTATTGGAACAGCAACTTTAAAATACTCAGGCGGCGGAGTTATAAATCCACCCACACCCTGAATAGGTTCTGCAATAAAGCCGGCAATCTTTCCGCTTGTTGTAGTCATTATTAATTCTTCAATGTCCTGCGCGCATTTAATATCGCATCCGGGATATTCCAATCCGAACGGGCATCTGTAACAATACGGACTAACAGCATGTTTGATTCCCGGAATGTGTGTGCCGCCATGTCGCCACGGTGCGTGACCGGTCATACTCATTGCCAGCAATGAACGCCCGCTGTAGCTGTGCCGAAGTGCAATAATTTCCTGATTGCCTGTAAAATGCTTTGCTAAAAACACTGCGGTTTCATCGGCTTCCGTTCCGCTGCTTGTAAAGAAAGATTTTTTCAACTCACCCGGAGTTATTTCTGCAAGCTTTTCTGCCAATGCAACTATCTTCTCGTTGGGATAAAGAGTAGATGTGTGCTGAAGTTTGTTTACCTGCTCGTTTATTTTCTTTGTTACTTTCGGATTGCAATGCCCAACACTTATTGTTAAAATTCCTCCGAAGAAATCAAGGTATTTGTTACCTTCGGGATCGTAAACATACATTCCTTCTGCATAGTCGATAACGAGTGATTCCTTGTAATAATTTGCTACACTCGGGAAAAGATACTCTTTATGCTTTGCGCGGATTTCTTCAGAGCCGAGTTTTTTTTCTTCATTTACTTTTGCTTCACTCATAAATGAATTCCTTTAATAATTTTTAAATTTTTGTTAAATCCTGATATGTTTCAGGACGACGGTCGCGGTAAAACTGCCAAACGTTTCGCACTTCTTTTATTTCATCTAAGTTCAAATCAGCTACAACAAGTTCATCCTTATCGCGGCTTGCCTGCGCAATTATTTTCCCGCGCGGGTTGCAGAAATAACTGCTTCCGTAAAACTCACCAATGTTCCATGGTGCTTCAGTACCGACGCGGTTAATTGCACCAACAAAATATCCGTTTGCAACTGCGTGTGCGGGCTGCTCAAGTTCCCATAAGTATTCCGACAAACCTGCAACTGTAGCAGACGGGTTGAATATTATTTCCGCACCGTTAAGTCCGAGTGCGCGTGCACCTTCGGGAAAGTGTCTGTCGTAGCAGATGTAAACTCCCACATCGGCATAAGCAGTTTTGAAAACAGGATAACCGAGATTGCCCGGTTTGAAATAAAACTTTTCCCAAAATCCGGGATCGCAGTGCGGAATGTGATTTTTACGATACTTGCCGAGATACTTTCCGTCTGCATCAATAACAGCAGCAGTGTTGTAGTAAATGCCTGTTATTTCTTCTTCGTAAACAGGAATGATTAAAACCATGTTGTGCTTCTTCGCAACTTCCTGCATCAGTTTTGTTGTAGGTCCGTCGGGTACTTTTTCGACCATTGCGTACCATTTTGTTTTTTGCTCTGCACAGAAATACGGTCCGTAAAAAAGTTCCTGCAGACAAAGTATCTGCACGTTTTCTTTTGCAGCATCTTCTATCATTTTCAGATGTTTATCAATCATCGCCTGTTTGATTTTTTCAATCGGTTCTTCTGTTGAACCTGCAAGTGTTGCCTGGATTAATCCTCCCCGAACTATTTTACTCATTGTTAATCCTCTTTAATTTTTTATTGATTGCTAATTAATCTTAATTGTCATTCTGAATCCCGACCTGCTTGTTATCGGTTGGTCGGGATGAAGAATCTCAATCATTGTATTCTTGAGATTCTTCTCCGAAGGAGTCCTTCGGACACTTCGCTGCGCTGCGTTCAGAATGACAAGTGACAGCGCATTTGTTATGCAAACTTTCAGCTCATCCAGTTCACCCTCGATTCCGGGTTCCATTTGATTGTTGTCTTTTTCAACTTCGTCCAGAAAGCGATAGAGCTTTTGCCTGTAACATCCGTAACACCAAACTTCGAATCATTCCAACCGCCGAATGAGAACGGTTCTCTCGGAACCGGAACGCCTATGTTAACACCAATCATTCCGGCGCTGGCTCTTTCGGCAACGTATTTTGCATAGCTGCCGTTCTGAGTAAATACTGCTGCAGCATTTCCGTATTGCGAGCTGTTTTCAATTTTAATCGCTTCGTCCAAATCATCTGTTCTCATAATCGATAAGACCGGACCGAACACTTCTTCTTTTGCAATTCGCATATCGGGTTTAACATAATCGATAACAGTTGGTCCAACGTAAAATCCGTTCTCTTTTCCTTCTACTTTATAATTTCTTCCATCTACTAATATTTTAGCACCCTGCTGTTCGGCTTCCGTAATGTAACTCTCGATTCGTTCTTTTGCTTTTTTAGAAATTACTGCACCGAGATTTTTTCCCGGAATAATTTTCCGTGCTTCTTCGCAAAGTTTTTCTATTATGTGTTCAACATTTCCCACGGCTACCATTGCAGATGCAGCCATACATCTTTGTCCTGCACATCCGGTCATCGAAGCTGCAACATTCGAAGCTGTCATTTCAACATTTGCATCGGGCAGAACAATTAAATGATTTTTAGCACTGCCGAGTGCCATCACTCTTTTTAAGTTTGAACATCCTCTTTGATAAACAATTTTTGCAACACGCGTTGAACCGACAAACGAAACCGCCTGTATATCGGGATGATCGCAAATTGCTTCAACAGCTTCCTGCGCACCGTGAACAACATTGAACACTCCTTTAGGAAGTCCCGCTTCGGTTAGCAGTTCGGCAATGCGGTTTGCACTTAACGGTACTATCTCCGAAGGTTTGAGTATCATTGTGTTGCCGAGTGCCAGTGCGTTGGGTATCGTCCAGTTAGGAACCATATTCGGAAAGTTAAACGGTGTAATAGAAGCTACAACTCCAACAGGATAGAACTCTTCGCGGCATTCAACGCCTCTGCTTACTTCAAGCAGTTCGCCTGCTGTAAGCTGCGGCAGTGAGCATGCAAATTCAGTTAGCTCGGCACTCTTCAACACTTCGGCTTTTGCCTCGTCGTAGGTTTTGCCGTTTTCTTCCTGAACAAGTTTTGAAAGTTCATCCATATTTTCTTCGAGCAGTTGCTTGTATCTGAAGAAAACCTGGACTCTTTCTTTAATTGTTGTGTTAGACCATGCGGGGAATGCTTCTTTTGCTGCCTGAACTGCTTTATCAACATCTGAAGTTGTGGACAGTGTAACCTGAGATATAACGGAGCCGTCTATTGGTGAGTAAACATCCAACTTTTCTCCGCTTGCTTCGGTTAATTTACCCCCGATATAATTTTTTACAGGTTCGTATTTCATTTTTCTACCTCAATATTTGAAAATCATTAACTCTTAAAGAACAATTTTACTTGATGATTTTGCACTTTACCGTTAAAAATTTATGAACGATAAAGTTTATATTCAATCAAAAATTGAAAATAGAAATATTAAACAAAACATACAAAGATAAATTTAACATATACAAGCGTTTTCTGTAAGCGATTTTTTCATTAAAATTAATTTTCACACAGTGCTAACGGATATATTTTTAAAGTAATGATTTTCGAATGAGCAATTGCTTATAAATGTAACAAGCCAAATTTATCTTCGTAATGATTTTAAATTTGTTTAGAAAAGGATGAGTTTGAATTATATCAAATATTAGTGCGAAGTTTTCAATTAATATTTGTTTACTTTCTTAAAAATCCAGGCACCAACAAGTCCGTTAAGTAATTCCAGTTGTTTTCTTTCTGCAGAATCAATCTGTTCAAATATGTCAGGAATAATCGTACGGTTTTCACGCGCACGTGCCCAGAGTTTCAGTCCTGAAACACGTTTACCGCCTAACCCCGATTTGATTAATTTATTAGCATTCTTCCGGTTCATTAAGGAAGTCGGTTCAATAATCAGAAGATATCCGCCCGGTTTAACAGCTTGCCATAATTTTTTTAGTCCTTTTGCTTTATCAGGAAGTACTGCCAGCAACGATGCTGCAGATACTACATCTGCTGTATTATCATCTAAGTCGAATATACTTTTAATTTCAAACTCAACTTTGGAGTTTTTCGATTTCGCAATTCGCTTTGCTGCTTTTATCATAGCGGCATCAGCATCTACCCCGATAACCTTATAACCTCTGGAAGCAGCTAACCTTGCTACCAATCCCGGTCCGCAACCCACATCAATCCATGTTTTACCATCACCTTCGGGTAAAGCATCAACAGCTTCCTTGTGAAGATTGATGTAAAAATCGGCTCCCTGAATCCATGTGAATAATTTTGCTGCCGGCATAAAAGTGTAGTATAAATTTTTATAATTGATATTTTAAGAAAGTGTGAATATTAAGATTATGTTTTAACCCGGAAGTTTATCTTGCTTCTCTGTCCCTGTCGTCGAATGAACAATTGCTGTGAGCTTCATGACCTTTGTAACGTTCATCCATTGTTTTTTGATAATAATCTTCCAACGCTTTGCAAAGTTTCGGTCGGTGCAGCCATTTGCCTTCTTCATTTAATAAAGGATTATTATCAAGCTTAATTTCTTTCTTCATATAACATCCGTACAATTCAACTTCATCGGGTTCAATATTATTTTTATCGAGATGTTCAACGAGTCCGCAGATTGTATCGGCAAAATAGTAGTTGGCTAAATAGTCATCACCCTCAATGTTTATAACTTTTGCCATGTATGTAAAAGGCAGAGTATTATCGTACTTAGAAAGCGGACCGATAACTTTATTTAATATGCTCATCTCATTTGCCCTTTCTTATAAAACACTGTATTAACGTAAGAAAATTTGTATAAATCATCAACACAAATTGATGATAATTTATGAATAAAAACTTTATCTTTGCATTAAAACCGATTTCGAAATATTCAGCAGCAAATGAGTCAGCAAATAAATCATCCGACAATAAGCGAAGCGGAAATAATACGACCGACACGAGTGGAAGTTGATCTAAAACGCCTTGCCGAAAACTTCAGCAAGGTTAAACAGCATGTTGGTTCTGTTAAAGTGATGCCGGTACTTAAAGCAAATGCTTACGGTCACGGACTGGTTCGCATAGCGCAGTTCTTTCAGGAGTTAAATGTTGATTACCTCGGTGTTGCAGTTGTTGAAGAAGGAATTCTATTACGTGAAAAAGGAATAACCGTTCCGATACTCGTACTCGGAGGAATTTGGGGAAACCAGGTTCCGCTTTTCCTTAAGCATAATTTAACTATCACCGCTTCATCAATTGAAAAGCTTAAACAGATAGATGAAGTAGCAGAGCAGATGAAAGTAAAAGCAAAGGTTCACTTAAAGATTGATACCGGAATGGAACGAATTGGAGTTCATTACTATAACGCCGAAAATTTTTTGGATGCTGCTTATGAATGTAAAAATGTTGAAGTTGAAGGTATCTTTTCTCACTTCGCATCTTCGGATTCTGCTGACTTAACTTATACTCGTTTGCAGTTAGAACGTTTTACGGAAGTATTAAATTATTTTGAAAAGCATTCAATCGAACCGCCGCTGCGTCACATTTCAAACTCGGGTGCAATTCTTCAACTTCCCGAAGCAAATCTGGATATGGTTAGACCCGGAATAATTTTGTTCGGTGTGTATCCGTCTAACGAAGTGAAGAAAACAATCGGAGTAAAGCCTACGCTTACGTGGAAATCGCTTGTGGTTTATTTTAAGGTAATAAAGCCCGGGCATCCCGTCGGTTACGCTTCCACATGGCAGACCGATAAAAACACACGTGCAGTAACTGTTCCCGTAGGGTATGGCGATGGTTATTTCAGAAGCATGTCGCACAAAGCCGAGGTGTTGATTCGCGGGAAACGCTATCCGGTAATCGGAACAATCTCGATGGACCAAATAGTTGTTGATATTAATAACGATAGCGCTTACAACGGCGATGAAGTTATTCTTTTAGGCAGCGACGGAAAGAACGAAATCACCTGTGATGAATTGGCTGAATGGGCGGGTACAATTCCTTATGAAATTTTAACGAACATAAATACGAGAGTGCCGCGGGTTTATAAATCCTCATAAGTGAAATTAATTCTTAAAGTGAATTGCACTCGCACAATATTTAAACCCAATTAGCTACCTTAAGCCCTTTTATTCGACCAAACTCCTTTACATTGTTCGTCACAAGTGTACCTTTATGTGCTAAAACAATTGATGCAATAAAAAGGTCATTCGGACCGATAGATATCCCCTTCTTTTCTAAAGAGATCCGAACTTTAGAGTAGTATTCGGCAGAGATTTCATCGAAAGGAACTATTTCAAAAGGAGAAAGAAAGTTTTTAACCAGTTCTTCGTTTTGTTTTTTCCGGGAGCTCTTTTCAACACCAAATAGCAATTCCGCTTTAACAATTGCAGGAATTTTAATTTTTGTCGGATTCATCTGTTCTAACTTATTCAGGATGTTTTTAGAAATCCCTTTTAAAAAATAGATGCAGATATTCGTATCGAGGAAGTAGCTCATAAACTCTCACGCTTCAGATTGGTTTTTTCTTTTAAATCATCAGGTTCGTTAAATGAGGGATCTTTGATTGAACCGAATAAGTTGAAGTAGTCTTTAGGCCATTTATTTTCAAGAGATGATTTTATTTTTGATGAAACCCATTTCGAGATAGATTTCTTTTCTGCTTTTGCAGCCTTCTCAATCTTTCTAAGAGTTTTCTCATCTATGTATAATGATATTTGCGGCATTGCAGCACCATTTTTTTGAAATTAATATATGTAAAAACAAGTATATGTGCAAGTATAGTTATCGCCGTTCTTGTTTCAACTGTATTTTTATCCTACCTGACAACCTCAAACTTAAAAACATCCGGTCTGTTATAATGTCCTGCCGCATCGAACATACGTTTTGCGGCGGTTATCTCACTTAAATCAATATCTGCATAAATAATTTCTTCTTTTGCTTCAACAGGTCCGGCAATAAACTCACCCTTCGGATTTATAATACAACTGTTCCCGGTGTTTATCCACTCTCTGCCTTCGGGGTATAGTTTTTTGAACTCAAAACTATCCGGTATATCATCCATCCTCAATGCCTGGCAGCAGCCGATTACAAACACTCCGCCTTCGCGTGCAATATGGCGTAAGCTTAATAGCCAGTTATCACTTTTATCCCAGGTGGGTGAAGCTAAAATTTGTGTGCCCATATTATACATTGCCTGCCGTGCAAGCGGCATAAAGTTTTCCCAGCAAATTAGTCCGCCGAGTTTACCGGCTGAAGTATCGAATACATTGAATGTGCTTCCGTCACCCTGTGCCCAGATTAATCTTTCGCCGCCGGTAGGTATTAACTTTCTGTGTGTTCCCAAAATTTCACCTTTATCATTTATAAAAAGTAATGAGTTATAAATACTTGAGTCACTTGCTTCGGTGTTCCGTTCGTGCATTCCTATTACAACATTAATCTTAGATTTCTTTGCTGTATCGCAAAGCTTTTTGGTATGTTCATCGGGAACCGAGATTGAATTTTCAACAAGCTTAACATATAACTCATTTAAGATTGCGCCTTTGCTGTTTGGTACAAGCCAAACCCAATCCGGGTAGCCGGAAATAAATACTTCGGGAAACACGATTAACTTTGCGCCGTTCTTTGCTGCTTCCGAAATTAATTCGCATGCTTTCTCAACTGTTTCTTTTATATTTAGAAATACGGGTGCTGTCTGTGCCGCAGCCACTTTAAATTTTTTGCTTTTCATTTTTTAACCTTTCTCTAATACCATTCTCTGCTGCCGGTCACCCAAAAGTGACCGGCAGTTGATACTCTATTGATACTTTCTGAAAACAACTGAAGTGTTATGTCCTCCGAATCCGAAGGCGTTGCTCATTGCAATATTAACTGTTCTCTTCTGCGGTTTATTAAAGGTGTAGTTGAGGTCGCATTCAGGGTCAGGATGTTCAAAATTAATTGTTGGAGGAACAACATCGTTCACAACAGCGAGAATCGATGCGATTGCCTCAGCCGCACCTGCCGCACCGAGCATATGCCCGGTCATACTTTTGGTTGATGATAGATTCATCTTGTAAGCATGTTCGCCAAAAAGCTTTTTAATTGCTTTTGTTTCACCAATATCGCCCAGCGGAGTTGATGTGCCGTGCATATTTATATAATCAACGTCTTCGGGTTTTATTCCTGCATTTCTCAGAGCCATCTTCATCGCCAGAATTGCCCCGGCACCTTCCGGGTGGGGCGCTGTAATATGATATGCATCGCCCGACATACCACCTCCGATAACCTCAGCGTAAATTTTTGCACCGCGTTTTTTGGCGTGTTCCAGCTCTTCCAGAACCAGAGCACCGCTGCCTTCGCCCATAACAAAACCGTCTCGTGTTTTATCGAACGGGCGGCTTGCCGTTTCCGGTGAATCGTTGCGTGTAGATAATGCACGCGCAGAGTTAAATCCGGCTACCCCAAGTTCTGTAAACGGGGCTTCGCTGCCGCCGGTTATTATAATATCGGCAAAGTCATCTTTTATTAACCGGAAGCCGTCTATCATATTGTTGTTGCCTGTAGCACAAGCCGATACTATGCAGTAGTTCGGTCCTCTGAACCCGTACCTGATTGAAATGACTCCCGTTGCAATATCGGGAATAATCATCGGGACGAAAAACGGTGAAACTCTTTTCGGTCCTTGTGTATGCAGCACAACCGATTGATCGTAAAAAGTGTTTATGCCTCCCATACCGCTTCCGAAAACAACGCCGGTTCTTTCTTTGTCTTCCGTACTCATTTTTTCCGGGTTCAACCCGCTGTCTTCTATTGCCTGAATTGCAGTGACCAATGCATAATGTGCAAACGGATCGAGCCGGCGGACTTCCTTTCTATCCAGGTAATTAAGCGGATCGAAATCTTTAAGCTCGCATGCAAATTTTGTATCGAGACGCGACGGATCGAAATGTTTGATAGGAGCTGCGCCGCTTTTACCTGCCAGCAAGTTTTTCCAGAATTCATCAACAGTTAATCCGATGGGCGTAACGGCACCCATACCGGTTACTACTACTCTTCTGCTCATTTATATATCCCTGTATATTTTTGATTTTTATTTCTTCGTTAAAGTATAATCTTAAAGATAAAAATTTTATTTGCATAAATTAATTTACAAGCGGTAAAGAACCATCACTCACTGGTTAAGGCAGTAATCTTTTCTTCCGTCAGCCGGACTATTGTCCATTCATCCATAGGTTCGGCACCTAATTTTTTGTAGAAATCAATTGCCGGTTTATTCCAGTCGAGTACAACCCATTCAACTCTGCCGCAGTTTCGTTCTTTTGCAAGCCGAACAACTTTTAACAATAATTTCTTACCGATACCGTTGCCGCGGAACTCAGGACGCACGTAAAGGTCTTCGATGTACAAACCCGGTTTGCCGACGAAGGTAGAAAAGTTCTGAAAAAATAATACCTGTCCTGCAATTTCGTTTTTATATTCGGCAAGCCAAACTTCAACAAAACGGTTTTCTCCGAACAATACTTTATGTAAATGCTCTGCAGTTGTAACAACCTGATCAGACATCTTTTCGTAAACGGCTAACTCTTTAATGAGTTCTAAA
>JAJRSV010000462.1 GCA_024278655.1 Bacteroidota bacterium
ATAATCGATAACGTAAGGACAAAAC
This sequence comes from Bacteroidota bacterium, assembly GCA_024278655.1. Lineage (GTDB taxonomy): Bacteria > Bacteroidota > Ignavibacteria > Ignavibacteriales > Ignavibacteriaceae > BMS3ABIN03. The sequence goes on from JAJRSV010000462.1 coordinate 26, forward strand.
TTAAAAAAGAAAAAGACCGCTCACAGCCGAACATACTTAATACCGTTAAAGAAGAACTTGTAAATGCAATAAGCAACGGAACCGAATCGACGGATGATATTGAAGAAAAGATAAAGAAGCACAAGCCGTTTGTTATCTTAATTGTTGGAATTAACGGGGTAGGGAAGACAACTACAATCGGTAAGCTTGCATACAATTTTAAGAAAGGCGGAGCGAAAGTGCTGGTAGGTGCGGCTGATACTTTCCGTGCCGCAGCCGGCGAGCAGCTCGATATCTGGGCGGGACGTGCCGGTGCAGATATCGTTCAGAAAGAAAAAGGTTCCGATCCGTCATCAGTTGCTTTCGATACGGTTCAAAAAGCAGTTAAAGAGAATTATGATGTTGTATTGATTGACACCGCCGGACGGCTTCACAATAAGGTTAACTTAATGAACGAGTTGAGTAAAATAAAGAAAGCCATTGCCAAAGTGCTCCCGGGTGCTCCGCACGAAACATTCTTGATTTTGGACGGCACCGTCGGGCAAAATGCAATAATCCAGGCAGAAGAATTCTCTAAAGTTACAGATATAACCGGCTTGGTAATTACAAAATTAGACGGCACAGCCAAAGGCGGTGTTGTTTTCCAGATTTGTGCAAAGCAAAATATTCCGGTCCGTTATATTGGTGTTGGCGAAAGTATTGATGATTTATTAAATTTCGATGCAACGGCTTTTGTGGATGCGATATTTGAGGATAATTAATTAAATAAAATGCTGAATTTATTTCAGCATCTCAAAACAAAAGGCAAAGACCCTGAAACGAGTTCAGGGATGAAACAGACCCTGAAACGAGTTCAGGGTAAGAATGAGGAGTAAGATGAAATGTTTATGAAAAGACCGCGCCATCGCGTTTTCGATTACACTCCGCAATTCTACAAACCCGAAGAAGACGAGAAAGAAAGAAAGAAACGCCGTCTTGGCTTCCAGCGTCAAAGGAAAATTGCACGTAAAAAACGTAATCCGCTTGTATGGGTGTTTTTAGTTCTGATAGTGCTGTATATCTATCTGAAACTTGCTAAGATAATTTGAGGGGTACTTTAATTATAATTATTATTATTATAATGCTGAACTTGTTTCAGCATCTTTAATCATTCGGCAAAGACCCTGAAACAAGTTCAGGGATAAAACACCAAAGACCCTGAAACAAGTTCAGGGATGAAACACCAACAACTAACTCGTAGTTGCTCCTAAAATTGTCTTTTAATTTTTGTGCAAATGTTTGACCCATTCGGGTTCTGCCGATAAACTGCTAAAACCGTTTAATTATTTTAGCGGCTCAACTTCATTATTTATTTAAGGTAAGTAAAAGGAAGAAACGATAAAAAAGAAGGGTGCAGGTTTTTAACAATGGAAGATAAAAAAGGGAATATCCAAGTTTACATAATATACATTATCGGACAAACATATTGATGCGTCAATTAAACCTTTGATTTGAATCCTTCTATTTTTTCATCACTTCCGAATATTACTAAAGTATCGCTGGCTCGTAATTTATAATTAGGATCAGGAGTTATTATTTCGGGTTCGCTTCTCTCATCAGCAAATAAATCTTTTTGATGTTTGATCATTAGTACCTCGAGTCCGTATTTGTTTCTCATTCGTAAATCCGATAAGGTCTTGCCGACAAATGCAATAGGAACCGGAATTTCGGCAATTGAATATCCGCTGGCTATTTGTGTAGGACTTGAGCGCTCAAGGGTCTTTAATTCTTTCGATAGTCCGTTCGCAAGATTTATCTTAAGACTTTCTTTGTTATAGATTGAAATAACTTTCTGCCGGTTTATAGCACCTAAAACCTTGTTTGAATTATCCGAATCTATCACCGGTAATTGATCTACATTCCATTTACCGAATAAATTCATTACATAATCGAGATTATCATTAGGACGCACAAAAATAACCTGTTTATTTGCAATATCGTTTGCTACCAACACATCTTTTAAGTGATCGTATTCCGTAATAATCGGTCTTAACTCGGTTTCAGTAATAGTGCCGGTTATAGCACCTTTTTCATTTATGGTATAAAATGTATGATTCGGACTATCCATTACCCTCGTAATCAGCTCAGGCAGCGATGTTTGCTCCGGAATAAGCTCAATTTCATCCAAATCAACCTCGGAAACCAGAATTGATTTCAAGAGATTGGTTTCTCTTCCTTCGGTAATCTGGTATCCCTGCTCCTGCAGATGTTTTATATGAACTGATCCCCGTAAGATTATTTGTACTAATGTAGTACTGATGATTACCGCAAGCATTAGTGGAAGGATAAAACTATATTCCTTCGTCATTTCGAAAATGATCAGAATTGCGGAAATCGGGATTGTGTTTATACCGCCTAACATTGCACCCATCGAGACCAAAACAAATGTAGTCGTATCCAAATTCAACCCCCATATTGAATTCATTGCAACGGCAAAAAGATATCCGAATCCTGCTCCCATAAACAACGACGGAGCAAATATACCGCCAAATCCACCGGAATGTAATATTAAAGGAACGAGTAAAAATTTAAGAACAAAAAGAACCAGCACCACTTTCCACGTAATAGTACCGGCAAGAAACTCGTTAATTGCACCATAACCGATACCGAAAATCTCTTTATAAAAATAACCGGAAACACCCACCAATAATCCGACTAAAACCATAACCAGCCACTGCGGAACTTTCCCGGTTAATATTTTCTTTCGGAAGAAATGATCAACAGCGCTTGAGTAACGGATGAATAGTATGGAAAGCATTCCGGCTAAAATACCGAGCAAGGCGAACAGGTACAAATTAGTATAGCTGCCAATTTCCGGAGTATCAAAAATAAAAACAGATTCGTTGCCCAGAAAGATTCGTGAGATGGCACTTGCAGTTACCGATGCTAAAATTAATGCAGAAAAAGTTGGTGTTTGAAAGTCATTAAGCAAAACAATTTCGAGAGCAAAAAACACGCCGCCCAAAGGCGTATTAAAAATAGCGGCAATTGCGGCTCCAGCACCGGCGGCTGTAAATATTCTTCTGCGGGAATCGGATAAGCC
>JAJRSV010000463.1 GCA_024278655.1 Bacteroidota bacterium
CCGTCAATAAAACATTGGTTCTCGCCGGCAATGTGAGCGGCTATTTCGGCATCCAACTTTTGCGATGCTTCCTGAAAATACATTTCGGCAGTGTGAACCGAGATATACAGATAAACACCTGAAAGAATAAGTAATATTATCAGGAATGTAATGCTTATCTTCCAATATACCGTATTGAAAAAACGATTATTGGTTATTCCGTTTTTGTTCATCTATTCCGTTCCTTCATTGTCGTTAAATCTGTAACCGACTCCCCAGGTCGTAAGAATATATTTTGGATTTGATAGCTCCGGTTCGATTTTTCTTCTGAGTCTGTTTATGTGCGAGTTAACCGTATGCTCGTAGCCGCTGAACTGATAACCCCAGAGTAAATTCAGAAGTTGTTCTCTTGTATATGTTTTGCCCGGATGTGAAGCTAACAAATGGAGCAGGTTAAATTCCAAACGGGTCAGGTTAATTCTTTCACCGTTTAAGGTAACTTTCCTTTTTGCCACATCAATTATTAATCCGGCAAATTTTATGATTTTAGCTTCGGATAAATTATCGTTGAGTGTTCTTATACGTCTTAGAATTGCTTTTACTCTGGCAATAAACTCGTGAATGCCGAAAGGTTTAGTTAAGTAATCATCCGCACCTATTTCAAGTCCGAGCACTTTATCAAACTCTTCCGATTTTGCTGTTAGCATTAAGATGGGAGTGGTTAAATTGTTTTTCCTTATTTCTTTGCAAATATCAATTCCGTCAACTCCGGGAAGCATCAAATCGAGCACGATTAAATCATTCGATTCGTTTAATGCTTTATGTAAACCTTCCGTACCATCGTAAGCAATGGAAACGTTAAAATTCAAATCGCTTAAATGAATTTTCAGAAGGTCTGAAATTGTTTTATCGTCTTCTATTACTAAAATGTTTTTCCTAATGTTAGCCGGCTGAATGGAATTCATACTTGGAAAGTTTTCCTTACTGTAATTTTATTATATGGTTTATTTCGGGAATTTATTCATAATGATATTAATTAAAAGTAAAATACTTTATATTTCTTAAAGTTTAAACTCATTTACAAAAATTGCCTTTTATCCCGAACAAATTAATTAAATGATAAAACGAAGGGCTGTTCCGGGAACTTTATAATTAAACTTAATAAAAGGAAACGAAACAGCCGCTCGAAAAAATCATCCTATCTTTTTGCTGTACCTGTAGGAAATGATGTAAGATTCAAATCCATTGTGTATGTAACGTGATCGGTAGCATCACTCGGAATCATTCCCACTAAAGGTTTTAATAAAAACGGCGAAGCGCTGTTATCGGGAACCGGTTCAATTGAAATAACCGCAACTCCTCCTGCAATATCGGTCGGAAACGTTAAACCCGAAGGCGCATTAACAAGAAAATCCTCGCCGGGGAACGGTGGTCCGGGCATTGTGCTGCTGTAAGGGTCGGCATCATCAACAACATCAGCGCTTGTAAAAGTACCTGTTGTTACAGGCATTCCGTTAATAACCGTCCAACCTTCGTACTTCCATCCGGCGGGAAGAACCGGAAGATTCAATCCTGCCATCGGTGATCCGGAAGATAAATCGAGGAACCAGATACCGCTGTTCTCGTCAGTGTCGGCACCGTTTGTTGGGGTCGCCAGAATATAAGCACCTGTTGAGCTTGAAAAATCCACACCGATTGCTGCATCGTCGTTAATAGTCAGGTCTGCCGTTCCGCTGCTGAAACTTCCGGCTAAAATATGAACCGCACTCGGGTTGGGATCGGGGTCGGGGTTCGGTTCAATTGTTAAAACAAATTTTATAGCATTCGAAAGGTCATTGGCATCAATATCAAAACCGGTTTTACTCATATTTCCGTTTGCATCCACCGTAAAAACACCGGTCGATTTTGCCAGTTCTCCCTGGCTTCCGCCGGTTTTTGCCGTGGAGGGAAGAATTATCCATCCCTCGTATTGTGCATCAGGTCCGAGGTCTGCGAGTCCGGATATGTTGAGTGTGAGTGTTGCTGTTTCGGGAGCAGGATTATTAGTTACATTGTCTTCGTTCGAACATCCCCCGAAAATCAGAAATGCTGTAAAGCTTAAAATTAAAAGGGCTTTCATATTTTCTCCTATAAATTGTTATTAAATTATTTACATGAGAAAGCTAATTTTAAGTTATCACAGAAATATCACAGCATTATAATATTTTTCAATCGTTTTTGATTTCATTACAAACAGGGTTAGTTGAATTAGTTAATTGGGAATTATAGAAAATTAACAGAAGAGCGTTGCAGCTAATAAAGGAAGGATGCTTTGGATAAAGCAGAGTGCTTTTGCAATTACATATAAGAGTGCCGCCGATATAAAACTTTCTATCGACGGCAGATAATTTTACAGTTAATCCCGGACTACGATTCGGCTTTCTCTATTTCGAGCACTCTTTCATTCTTATAAACCTTGCCTTTTATCTTTAATATATCGTTATGATGACCGGTTATATACTTTTCGCTTTTATCATTTTCAAGATAGTGAAGAACCCAGCCCTCCATTCCTTTCAACTCATTTCCGTTTTCGTCGTAAGCTTTTTCAACTTTTAATGTATGTCGGTGTCCGTAAGTTTTGCAATCGGCTGCGGCGCCCTGTTCTTTTTTCAACGTGCAAGCCAGGCAGATGTTCTTACCTTCCAGCGTTACGTTAATAACATCATTGTTTGCCGACTTCAGACTGGAAGTAGTTATTTCAACTTTGCCTGATTTAACATCCTGCGAATATGCAGTAAGTGTTAACCCGAAAAACAGAATAATAGTCAGCAGTGAACCTATCGTTGCGATTCTTCTTTTCTTCATTTATGCCTCCTTTATAATTTGCTGATATGGGATAGATTTGATGTAAAAGTTAATTCCCAATTTATTATCAATCAAGATAATTAGTAATAAATTGTTGAAATAATGATTTACAACGCTTATTATAATCCCCGGTTTTATCATTATAAGGAGATAAAATGAACGTGGTTAATAAAAACGGATTTTTCTTTCTTATTACAATTGTTTTATTCGCATGGATTATTACTTCGCCAGATGACGATTCGATAACCACGGCGGATATTGCAGGAGCGGAGAAAGTTATCGGCTTAAGTTTTACCGGAGCCGAAAGGGATTCGATGATTGATGCATTGAATGAACAGCTTGGCAATTATAAAGCGGTAAGAGATTTTAGTTTGAACAACAGCGTGCCGCCGGCGGTTTTGTTTAATCCCGTTCCTGTCGGGTTCAAATTTGAAACAAAGCAGAACCCACTCCGCTTCAGCGATTACTCTTACGTTAAAATGCCGGATGATTTAAACGAACTTGCATTCTACTCAATAGGTGAACTGGCGGAGTTGATAAGGACTAAGCAAATAACTTCTGTTGAACTCACGAAGTTCTTTTTGGATAGATTAAAAAAGTACGGACCTGAGCTTGAATGCGTTGTAACTCTTACTGAAGAACGGGCAATGCGTAGTGCAAAGCTTGCCGATGAGGAAATTGCAAAAGGAAATTACAAGGGATTGCTGCACGGCATTCCGTTTGGCGTTAAAGATTTGCTTGCAACAAAAGACTACAAAACAACCTGGGGTGCGATGCCGTACAAAGACCAGATGATTGAGGAAGATGCCGAAGTAATTAAAAAGCTTGAAGATGCAGGAGCCGTACTGGTTGCAAAACTTACAATGGGTGCGCTTGCCTGGGGCGATGTTTGGTTCGGAGGCAAGACACGTAATCCATGGGATGTAACAAAAGGTTCGAGCGGTTCATCTGCCGGACCCGCCTCTGCAGTATCGGCGGGACTGGTTCCCTTTGCAATCGGAACGGAAACGTGGGGTTCGATTGTATCGCCTTCAACGGTTTGCGGTGTTACCGGTTTGCGACCCACTTACGGCAGGGTAAGCCGCACAGGTGCAATGGCTTTAAGCTGGTCGATGGATAAAATCGGTCCTATTTGCAGAAACACCGAAGACCTTGCAATAGTTTTTAATGCTATTTACGGACCGGACGGGAAAGATCAAACGCTGTATGATGTTCCGTTCAACTATTCGCCGGAAGTTGATTTAAGCAAATTAAGAATCGGTTACCTTAAAGATGATTTTGATAAAGAATATGATTTTCATACTAACGATTCATTAACGCTTGCAAAGTTAAGAGAACTCGGCGCGGAACTTATTCCGGTTAAGCTGCCTGAAATTCCTGTTAACGATCTTGCTTTCATTTTAAGTGCAGAAGCCGGTGCGGCTTTCGATGAGTTAACACGCAGCAATCGTGATGATTTGCTTGTGCGGCAGATAAAAAATGCCTGGCCGAATGTATTCCGTGCGTCCCGTTTCATTCCCGCCGTTGAATACATTAATGCAAACCGGATAAGAGACCTGCTGATTCAGGAGATGCAAAAGATGATGGATACGATTGATGTTTACCTGGCTCCTTCGTGGGAAGGTGATAACCTGCTGCTTACAAATTTAACGGGACATCCCTGCGTTGTTTTGCCCAACGGCTTCTCGGATGAAGGAACTCCTACAAGCATTACATTCATCGGAAGACTGTTCGACGAAGGCAGTTTGATTGCCGTGGCTAAATCATTCCAGGATGCTACCGGGTTCCATCGTAAACATCCTAAGGGATTTTAAGGATGGTACAACGGGAATAAAACGGTATACAGTCTAATTGTACGACGTTAATCTGAAACAATACATATTAAGCCGCAGCTTTTTTATTCGATTCGGTATATTGTTTTAATCCTTCTAAAATCGAGGGAACAATTTTTTCGAACTGCGGCTTTACCATAAGCAGGTTCATCAGTCTGCCCGCCAATCCGAATTTTAACTCGTACTCTATTGTAAGCGAAGCAATAGTTTTACTGTTAATTCTTTCAACCTTCATTTTAGCAAACGCAGTTTTGAAAGGAGGCATTTTCTTCCCTGGTATTACATTTAAATTAACGCTTTCTCCCTCAATCCATTCAACGGATTTTTCCTCGAGCACACCGCCGTTTTTGAATTCGCAGATTCTGGCTGCACCCACACCGTTTTTATTATCGGTTATGTAATAAGATTTCCGAACCAACGGGTGATAGTTTTGAATTCCACCGAGATCCGAAATTATTTCCCACACTTCTTCTTTAGCAGCATTTATCAAAATTGAAAACGATATGTTTGTTGTTGCTTTCATTTCTCTTCCTTTCATAACACGTTAATATTTTCCTGAGTGCAGTATAACAAATCGGTGATACTTGTCAAGACAGTTTCATCACAAACGGCGGCAGTTGTGACTCAAATCATAGTGAATCAAAAGCGCTGATTTTTTAAGGAAAGTATGAGGAATTATTTTGCGTTTATCAGGTAAACAGGGGTAGCGGTTCATAAACCGTGCTTTTCTATCTAAAGAATACCGTTATTATTTTATATTAAAATTCTCTTGTAACTACAATAATTTAAACTTAAATTAAGTTGCACTGCTTAAAAAATTAAAATTATAGCACACCTCGGTTTTGCCTGCTGTTTTAGTTTTTTATCCAGTCGGAAATTCGGTTAGCGTTATACAAACCTCAACCGTAAAAATTTATCTATAAAAACCTATAAAGGAGTACTAAAATGAATATCTATGTGGGCAACTTATCTCCTGAAGTCAACGAAGAGGATCTAACCACCTTATTTTCGGAATACGGACAGGTGAGCAGTGTAAAAGTGATCCGCGATATGTTTACCCAGGAATCGAGGGGATTTGGATTTGTGGAAATGCCCGGAAACGACGAAGCAAAGAAAGCAATGGAAGGACTGAACACTCATGAACTTAAGGGCAAAAACCTTATTGTGAATGAAGCCCGCCCGAGAAGAGATAAAAGAGGGGGAAACAGGAACCGTGGCGGCAGAGGTGGAAGATATTAATCTTTTAATAAAAATATATTGATCTGCTTTAATGCCGCATTTACCTGCGGCATTTTTTTTCGCTTTGATGAATTTTGTTCGACACTAATAAATTTCTAAATTGTATTATAATTTTGTGAATGTGAAAAATATTTTTCGGAGAGAATATATGAAACTGCTGATTCCCGGCTTATTCATTGCAGTGCTGTTAGTAAATGCATGTTCAACTTTAACGCTAAAGCCCGCAGATTTTGCCTGGCCTATCGAATCGGTCCTTAAAATTGACGACAACGGAACGGTTACCGAAGAGAGATATTCGCTTTCGTTTAACACTACCGGACTTTTCTACGAAGAAGCCGGCGATTCACTTGCGTATAAAAATAAAGAGCTGAGGATAATAAGAGATTCCGGCGGTTATTATTTTGTTACAGCCGCAGCATTCAAAAACGTTTATGTGTTTACCGCTGAAGAAGGTGCATTAAAACTGTTCAGCAAAATTCTTATTTCCGAAACCGGGCTGGTTAATCCCGCCTTTAATCAAAGAGCACCGTACATCGAGCTGCTGAACGACGGCAAAAGTCTTTATCTGACTAATACAGGAATTAAAAAGGACTAAACAATGAGGAAGAATCTGAACTTAATATTAAATATCTTTTTCGCGGTTTTAATCTTTAATTCATTTACGGCTGCTCAATCCGATTACGAGATAGTGCAAAACTTCAAACAGAAATATAGGCAAATAGAAGAATCGATAAAGAAAGCTAACACAATTGAAGAGTTGAATTCGCTTGTAGCCAGTATTGACAGATTGAGAAGCGAATATATGCAGTATAAAGATTTGCTCGATAAAAGTCTTTACCCCGATAATTTCGATAAGTCGTTTGAAAGATTGAACAGCGAGTTTGTAGTAAGGAACAGAGACTTAACGCAGGTAGATATTCTTCAAACCGAGAACCTTCAGCTTAAAGAGCAGGTTGAACTTTTAAACAAACAGAACAGCGCACTGCTTTCACAAATTCAATCAATTGAATATGCAACAAAGAAAGACAGCAAAAAAGTAGCCGAGTTGGAGAAGCTTGTAGCTGAATTAAAGTCTTCGTTAAAGAAACGTGATGACTTGATTATGAGTATTGTTGACAGTTTAATGCCACAGCTTATGAAAAAGGAAGCTTATTTTTCTTCGAGGGAAAAAAACGATATTTATCTGAAAGCGGAAAAGAACAACGTTCTTGATAACGTAAAGAGAGCGCTTCAGGATAACATCAGCTTTCTTAAAGTTACCTCGCTACAGCCGGAAGATTTAAGCGAAGTTAAAAAGCAGCAGGAACAATTTGCAGAGTTCTGGCAGGATGCAGGAGTAAAGCTTGTTGATATTTATTCGGCAAAAAGAAAAAAAGCGAATGAGATAGCGTTAATTGATTCGCTCTTTACCGATTGGCAGAAGGCAGTCGATACCGAGGCGTGGAATTCGATAAGGGAAGAGTTTGCTGCTAACGGCATAATGTTGATTGATTTTTCGAACGGTGATGAATTCACAAACGTTTTAACCTCATTTATTGAAGAAGAGATAAAAAACATAGGTATAAAAAGTCCGGAAGCTTCGGAAGAAACATACCGGAATTTTGCCGACAGTACCTGGTTCAAAACAATAAAGCCGCTATGGATACCTTTCCTTGTTGAGCATCAGATGATTGAATCGGAACAGGTACTGCAGATTGAAAAGAAGATAGCCGAATGGAACATGAAATTAACACCGGCTACTAACGAATGGCTTTATATAGTTATTGCTGCGGTAGTAATAATAATCTCAGTTTTGTTTGTAAGGGTTATGAAAAAGAAAAAATCATCACCCGGTGATGCATAAAAAAGTTTGCCTATGTTAGAAATGAATTCTTAAAATATGTTCGATAACTTTTTTATTTGAATTGTTGATTAGTATTAGAAATTTCGCTTGTTGCTTTTAAGGTTCAGCATCATTAATGCCGATATTGTTCCGAACACAAAACAGCCCGTCCACAAAGTAAACGAACCGAAACTCTCCAACACTTCGGTTCCCATCCAGGGACCGATCATAAATGCAAAGCTAAAGGTCATCTGAAAATAACCCATATACTCACCGCGTTGATTTTCCGGCGATATTACCGACACATAATCGTTTGCTGCCGGAAAGAATATCATCTCGCCGAAAGTCCAGATAATTATTGATAAAATAATGCCTGAGATTGTGTGCAGTAAAGAAAAAAGCCCAAACCCAAACCCGGTAAGAAACGAAGCAAACACTAAAGCTTTCCAATTAGCCCAGTTCCGCATTGCATCGTTAAGCGGTACCTCAAAGAAAATAATCAGCATGGTGTTAATCGAAATCATAACTCCGAAAGTTGCTCTCGAAAAACCCAATTCATCTACTATGAACAGAGGCAGTGCGCCAATGATCTGAAAGAAAACCATTCCTGTAGGAATAATTGCAAGCAAAAGAAAAACGAATCGCCTGTTCTTAAATACGTTTGCCTTTTTAATTAAATGTTCGGTTTGATTTTCTTTTGTTTCGTTATTATTAACACCGGATTTTTTGGTTTCGCTTAAATGCGAAAACATCAAAAACACAGAAGCGGAAATTGATGTAATCCCGTCAACATAAAACAAAAGGTGAAAATTTGTTGTACTCAAAACTCCGCCGATAAGCGGACCAATGCTAATACCGAGGTTTATAGCAAGTCTGTATAAAGCGAATGCAGTTTTCCTTCGGTCTGCCGGCGCCTCTGTTGAAACAAAAGACATACTTGCCGGGCGGAATGCTTCTGCAATTACAGCCCAGAAAAAGCTGAGCAGTAAGAAGATGTAAAAGTCGGTAACGAATGAATATCCGATAAGGAATATTCCGGAAGCAAACAGAGAAATTATCATCAATCTTACCGAGCCGAACCGGTCGCTCATTCTTCCCGTAAAGGGTGCGGAAACGAAAGCGCCTACACCGTAAGCAGCGAGTACCAGTCCTGCATTACCGGTTGTTACATTCAGTTCGGAAACAACATACAATGCCATAAAAGGCAAAACCATTGTGCCCGAACGGTATATTAAAGTTGCTGCCGAAAGTATCCATATATTACGGGGAATTTCTTTAAGCCCGCTCCAGGGGTGCTTCACAAACACCTTACTATTATTTTAATATATATTGCAATTTAATTGTGCTAAATTTCACCATCAAATATTTTGTGCGTTTTGTATATCTTTACCTTCAGGAGAATTATTAAAGGAATTAAAATGAAAAACATCATAGCATTATTGATTGTAGTTTTAGTTTATGTGCAGGGTTCTGCGCAAACTGTTATTAATGCCGATTCGACTGCGAATCTGTTCAATACGCAAATAAAAACATTTCATTCACAGGTGGTTAATGATAATTACCGCATCTATATTAGTCTTCCCGATGATTATGATAAGAGCGATAAAAGATACCCGGTGCTTTATGTATTGGATGGCGATATCTCTTTCGGGATGGCGGCAAGTATTTCGCGTTATCTTCAGTTCGGCGGCAACATACCCGAGCTGATTATTGTAGGAATGGGATACGGAGCATTAAAAGAAAAAGACGGAAATATGAGAAGACGGGATTATACCATCTCTTCAGTCCCCGGCAGAACCAACAGGGGCGGTGCACCGAAATTCAGAACATTTCTTAAAGAAGAACTTATTCCTTACATAGATAAAACTTACCGGACGGATACTAACGACAGGGCTATTTACGGTTACTCGCTCAGCGGGTTGTTTGCTTTTTACTCGCTCTTTACCGAACCGGATTTGTTTAACCGTTACATAATCGGAAGCCCGCATCTTCTGTGGGACAATTTCAGAATATTCGATGTGCAGGAAAATGCATTTGAAAAATTTGATGATTTGAATGCAACAGTGTTTATAAGTGTCGGCAGTGAGGAAGACGAAGAAAAGTATTTTAATCCGATAGATGAAATGGTTACGAGGTTAGAAGAGAAAAACTTTAAGAGCTTGAAGCTTCACACAAAAGTGTTCGATGGTGGAACGCACCTTATCGGTCCGCCGGAAGCATTGGCTTATGGGCTTGTTGCGGTTTTTTAAAAATATTTTATGTTCTTTCTTCGCTAAAGTTGTACTACATACTTCGATATTTAAAAGAAGCGTAAGCAAGAGTGCCCGCTTGCGTTTTAGCACTATCGCAATTGCCTGTTGCGCACTTCTAAAATTCTACCAATATAACAACGTTTTAGATTGTTCCGGCAGACCTCACCCTGTGTCCCTCTCCTTAGTAAGGCTGAGCTTTACCCACACAAGGCACAGCGGGTTAAGGTCCATCACGGGGAGGGTTAAATACTAAATACATTTCGGTTGCTGTTTCTAAATGTTGTAATCCTCTCCATAAGGTTTGTGTACCGGGTTCTCCGTCACCTTTCCTTCCTAAATGTCCCCCAATCCTTCCAACTAATCGTATCGCTTCCCTTAATGTTGGAGGTTCTTCCGGCACTACAGGAGTCTTGTAAACGTAGCAATGCAACGCCTTCCATTCTTCTTCCTTGAAAAATACACTGCAAGGGGCATCGGGTATCTCTCGCCCTAACATTGTCATATGATAAATCCTCCACGCAACAACCATATCTATTGCTAATGCTACTTCTATTCTATCTGTCCCGCCTAATTGTCGATTCTTTATCCGGCACCCGCTCTTAAGTGTTCTATGATAAACTTCTATACCCCATCGCTTTGAATACCACTGAACCCGTTGCTCTGCATCCTGAAAGCTCTCTACCGGTACGGTTGTCAATAGCATCCATTCTACCGGTGAGGTTACTTCTTCAGGGGGATTTACTTCTTTTATA
>JAJRSV010000464.1 GCA_024278655.1 Bacteroidota bacterium
AAACAGAATTGAGCAACTGGTTGAAGCTTCACTAATGCATGCAGCTTTAATATACCTTTTCAATGTATTACAACTGAAAGAAGATAATGCTCTATCGACTATACAAGCGGAACAAAGAGAGCTGATTCGAAATGTTTATACAAAACGGTTGGATGCCCAGCTTAATGATAAGTTGGCAGCAGCTATTATTAAAGAGGCAAATGATAGCAGGTTGCATCAATATTTTCAAGGTAATGATTTTGCATTTTTTGATGCTCAGGGTAATTTCATAGGTGAGAATTTAAAAGTTTCAGAGGAAATTTTATTTAAGATTAGAAATACTTTTGTGGATGGGAAAACCCTGGAGCAGGAACTGGAACAACCACCCACCGGTTTTACATTCGGAACGATTATTACTACTCTTGCTGTATTAATGAGAGCAGGAAAGGTAATTGCAAAATACAATGGTGAAGAAAAGTTTTCATGGCGGGATGATGGCGTGGCAGATATTTTCAAAGCTGCGCGGGAATTTAGAAAAGCATCTTTCAAAGCAGTTTCCAAATCACTCTCCTTACAACAAAGACAGGAGTTAGCCCAATTTCTATTAGATATTGATGCAGATAAATACATTGGCAGAAAAGTAGATTACAACACTAACGATTTTGAACTGGTAAATGCTATTCGTGATTTGGCAAAACATTTTGTTGATAAACTTATCACTTTGAAAAACAGTGAAAAAGACTTCGATAATCTTTTTACAAATACGGATGCTTTTATAGATTTACTCGCTAATCATACCGGATCGGTTAGCGAAGCTAATTATATCGATAAAGCCAATGATTTCTTCTCGCAAAAAAATGAGTTCCTAAACACAATTCAATCAATCGAAACAATAGAGAAGTTTATCCGTAACAAACTGCCTAAAGCTAAAGAATGGAAAGCATTTGCTCTTGCAGTTAAAGATGAACTAACAAAGGCAGCAAGGAATGATGAAAACATAACTCGTTTGGCAGAAGAATTTGAACAATACTACAAAGAAGATATAGTAAATAACTATGTAAAATTAAACCAGATAGTACAGCAAATTAAAGACCGGTATCACAGTTTGTTTAGCGTGGCAATGAACGAGTGTGCATCTAAATACTCTGAAATAGGTAAATTAGCTCAGGGATTGATCGATGAGATCCGTTCGCTGCCAGCCGGATTAAATGATGAAGCGGAACAAAAGGCGGTTAGCTTAAAACTGTATGCTGATCAAAGATCTCGAAGTGCAATTGATTTGGACTTTGATGTTAAAGATAAAATCAGCCGCTTTACTTATTCTGAAGTGCTGTCGTTTATTGATTTATACGGAAGTAAAAAAGGCGAAATAAATATTTTAAAAGCCGGGCTTGTTAGAGAAAAACCGGATAAACAGAAACCGGGCGAAGAACATAAACCAAGAACATTCACCTCAAAAATTCCTTCGCATAAAATGAAGGTGGCTGAATATAAAGAATGGCTTAAAGAAGAATTACAAAAACTTGCGAATGCCGATGATAATGATGAAATAACAATTGAATAGAAAAAATGGAAGTTGAAGACTTGCTACATATCATTTCGAAAGGAGAAGGGATTCAAACAGAATTTAAAGAAGCAAAAGACGGATTGCCGGATTCATTTTACGAAACCGTTGCAAGCTTTTCTAATACCGATGGCGGAACTATTCTTCTCGGTGTTAGCGATAACGGAAGCATTAAAGGTATAGACCCAAATTCAGAAAGTAGATTTAAGAAAAATATTATTACAGCGTTAAATAGCCGGGATTGCATTAGTCCGCCTATTTATGTTCAACCTTTCTCTGTCTCCCTTCCCGAAGGAATGGTAATGATTATTCAAATTCCGGCAAGCAGTCAGGTACATTCTTATAGAGGGAACGTATATATCCGTGAGTACGATGTTGATATCGATATCACTAACAATCAACAAAAATTAAGCGACACTTATTTAAGAAAACGTAACTTTTTTACCGAAACTAAAATCTATCCGCACCTTACATTAGATGACCTTGATGACAATCTGTTTGAAAAAGCTTTACAGATTATAAGAAACAACAAAAGTGATCATCCCTGGCTTCTTGAAGACAAAATGCAAATTTTAAAAGATGCTTCACTCTGGAGAAAAGATTTTGAAACCGGAGAAGAGGGATTGACATTGGCAGCCGCATTAATTTTTGGTAAAGACAGCACTATTCAAAGCATCTTGCCCGCTTACAAAGTAGAAGCAATGCTGCGAAAAGAAAACAAAGACCGTTACGATGATAGAATAAATCCTCCTTTAAGAACCAATCTGATTAATACTTATCTTGAATTAAAAGCATTTATAAAGAAACATCTGCCCGAGAAATTTTATACCGAAGGCGATCAAAGGATCGATTTAAGAGACAAAATTTTTCGCGAAGTTATCGGGAATGTAATTGTCCACAGAGAATATACAAGCTCACTATCTACCGAAATAATTATTACCGATACCGAAGTGAGAATAACTAATCCGAATAAACCGGTATTCCACGGGGTTATAGATCCCTCGGGATTCAATCCTTTTCCTAAAAATCCTAACATACGGAAATTCTTTGCCGCTTTCGGATGGACGGATGAGATTGGTTCGGGAATTAGAAATACTTATAAATATCTTCCTCATTACGTTCCGGGCGCTAAACCCGTTTTTTATGAAGATGACACTTTTATAACGCAAATCCCTTTGCAATTTATATCGCTGGGTAATTTTAGCAAGGAATGGATTGATTGGCTGGAATTAAAAGCCGATTTTAGTGCACACCTTAAAACCGGCTTAACCAATGTTGCTCTTTCTTCATCTCTTTATAAGAATAAGTGGGAAGATGTTCTGTTGTTTTTGGTACCCTGCTGGCACCGGAAAGGTACCCAGCTTAGTGGCTTAAACTGGGCTGAAAATCAGCTTTTTGATGAACAATCAATTAAAAAGGTACCCGGTTGGAATGAAAAAAGTACCCGGCTTCTAAAAAAGAAAAATCGTTATTTAATCGGTATTTTGAGTCTTTGCAGCAATCCCATAAAATCGAGTGAGCTGCTGAAAGCATTTGATTATAAGAACGAAAAGACCTTTAGAGATAATTACCTTAAGCCGCTTAGAGAAGCCGGCTTAATAGAATTTACAAAACCGGAAAAACCGACCGATCCGGGAAACAAATACAAATTGACGCAATTAGGTGCTGCCTTTTTAGGTGGAACAATAAACAAGTAAATTATGAAATTAGCAGACCATACAGAACATATTCGCAAGCTTATTGATAACAGCTTTCGCAACCGTCTTGGAAGAATGGGTGTAACTCCTAATAATCTTACACCCGTCGAAAATATCCCACACGAATATTCCGCCGAAAGAAAACATATTGAAAAAATTCTAAAGCTGCTTATTGCGGAAACCGGGTCAGAAAAGGAAGGTTACGAAAAATTAGTGGAAGAATTAACCTTTACACTTTTTAACCGGATTGCCGCTCTTAAGGTAATGGAAGCACACACCTTATATCCCGAAATTATTACACGAAGAGAAAAACATGGTGGACGGTCTTTTTCGCATTCACTTTGGCTTGAGCAGCATCCGCAAGCACGAATGGAAGATGACGAAGGACTGCTGCAATTTTTCGAAGATCAACTCGAACGGCTCTCGGGTGAAATTCCTTTGTTCAGCACGCAGCATCCCTAT
The DNA here is from genome assembly GCA_024278655.1 of Bacteroidota bacterium. GTDB lineage: Bacteria > Bacteroidota > Ignavibacteria > Ignavibacteriales > Ignavibacteriaceae > BMS3ABIN03. The sequence continues at coordinate 3,703 of JAJRSV010000464.1, forward strand.
CATTTATTACCTACAGCTATTGAACTGAACAGTATAATAGATGCTTTTAACAGGGTGGAAGACGACGATGATGTGCAGGATG
>JAJRSV010000465.1 GCA_024278655.1 Bacteroidota bacterium
ACTTTGCTTCGATGACTTACACCGCACCTCCGCCAACAAATCCTGTTACAAATTATGTTCTGTATCAGAACTATCCGAATCCGTTTAATCCTACAACAACAATAAGGTACGAACTCCCGCAGGATGGAGTTGTAACGATTAAAGTTTACGATATACTCGGACAGGAAATTGCAACAGTATTAAACGAATTTAAAAAAGCAGACAGGTATGAAGTAAAGTTTTATGCAAAAGGTTTGGCAAGCGGTGTTTACATTTACAGGATGCAGGTTAATGATTATATCGAAAGCAAAAAGATGATAGTTCTGCGTTAACACATTTTTGGTGATTGGAATTTTGATATTGTAATTTATTTGAGGTTTGGTATTTGTAGTTTATTTTTTCCTCCCGAATCAATTATCCTTCCTGTTCTTACATTCCCCTTTAACAACACCCTTTTTATCATTATTTTAAAAATTAACTTTTAAAATATCGGGTTAAATGATGCTAAAACTATCGGAAAGCAGAATTAAAGAATTAAGAGAGAGTTTTAAAGGGAAGAGGATTGCCGTTATCGGCGATATGATGCTCGACGGCTATTACTGGGGAGACGTTAAAAGAATATCTCCCGAAGCGCCTGTTCCCGTTCTGGAAGTGGAGGATGAGTTCTTCCGTTTCGGAGGTGCGGCAAATGTTGCACTTAATGTTCTTAAGCTCGGCGGTGTTCCCGTTCCGGTTGGTGTTATCGGTTACGATAACAACGGGACTATCTTCACTTCATTGTTATCCGAATCGAAAATTACAGATGACGGCATTATAATTGATGAAACACGTCCGACTACCACAAAAACAAGAGTGATAGCCGACAGCCAGCATGTTGTAAGGATTGATAAAGAAAGCAAAGATTATATAAACGATGAAATGCAAAACAAGATATTTGGTTTTATAGAGAGTCAAATCAATTCACTCGATGGAATAATTCTGCAGGATTACAACAAGGGAGTTTTAACCGAAAAGCTTATTGAGAGAATTATAAAATTAGCAAACGAAAAGGATGTGTTGATAACAGTTGATCCGAAGTTCAACAACTTTTTTGCATATAAAAATGTAACCGTGTTCAAACCGAACAGGAAAGAAGCGGAAGAGAAGTTAGGCATAAAAATCACTTCGTCCGAAGATGTAACTTTTGCCGGCAACAAACTGATGGAAAAACTGAATTCAAAATATCTGCTGCTTACTTTAAGTGAGGAAGGCATAGCGGTATTTGAAAAAGGGAAAGAGGAAAAACGAATGCCGACCAAAGCGCGCAAAGTTGCCGATGTTTCCGGTGCGGGCGATACGGTTATTTCCACTTTAACGATGGCGCTTGCCGCCGGTGCCGGTATTCTCGAAGCTTCGTACCTGGCTAACTACGCAGGCGGACTCGTTTGTGAAGAGGTAGGTATTGTTCCGATTGAAAAAGATAAATTATTCGACACAGTTTTGAAAGAGCAAGATGAACGGACTTAAAACTCTTGATGAATTAAAATCAATACGTTCGAAGTTAAAGGAAGAAGGAAAGAAAGTCGTCTTTACAAACGGCTGTTTCGATTTAATTCACGCCGGGCACGTCGATTACCTTGTGAAAGCAAAAGCGCTTGGTGATGTTTTAATCGTTGGATTGAACAGCGATAAGTCTGTAACAAGCATAAAGGGAGAGAAGCGCCCGATATTAAAACAGGATGAGCGTACATTCATCTTATCGAACCTTAAACCGGTTGATTACGTTGTGTTGTTCGATGAAGATACTCCTCAAAAATTAATAGAGGAACTTGTGCCCGATATATTAGTTAAAGGTGCCGATTGGGATATCGAAAGCATTGTAGGCAAGGATGTTGTTATAAACAACGGCGGAGAAGTGAAAACCATCGAGTTTGTAAACGACCAATCGACAAGCAAGATAATTGAACTTATCTTAAACAGATACAAAGAATAAAGCGGGACCGGATTGTTATTCAGGAAAAAGCCAAATATAAAACGACCTTTATACCGGCGCATTATTAATGTGTTTATTTACTTCGGGGTTGGGGTTATCATTGCCGTAATGATACTCTTCGCAATTTCACAAACTTCAACTTTCCGCAATTGGCTAAAAGAAAAAGTAGTAACAACCGTTAACGGCTCGTTAAACGGCACGCTTTCAATCGGGAGTTTGGACGGAACGATATTCACCTCCTTAATACTTAATAACACCGTGCTTACACAGGGACTCGACACATTGTTATCTGCAGAAAGAATTGAGGTAAAAGTAAGTCCGCATAAACTGCTGTTCAAAATTATTTATTTCCGGAATCTGGAAATAGATAATGCGCAGATAAATCTTATTAAAGAAGACAACGGCGAATTAAATATTTCGCGGCTTGCACAATCTTCGGAAGAAGCGGCTGAAGAGGATTCAACCTCTTCGGATTTTATGTTTAAGCTTCAAGCCGCCGATATATCACTTAACAATGTGGACTTTACTTTACAGTCGCGAAGCAATAAAGGAAGCCGCAAAGTTTACGATTACCTCGAAACAGACGACCTTCGGGTCAACGATATTAAATTATCGCTGGAGATGTTTGCCGATTTTAATGAAAAGGATATCCGGTTGGATATAAATCACTTTTCTGCCAAACCGAATTTAAATGGTTTCCGGTTGGTTAACTTAAGCGGCACTTTTCTTATTGAAGGAAACAGTGCCGGCGTTAAGGATTTATCTATCGAGACGAACCGTTCGAAAATTATGTTAAATGCGGCGATGGAAAATTTTGATGTGCTCGGCGGTAACGATAAAATTGAAAAAGCACCGATGAAAGTGGAACTGCACGCCGGCAATTTTAATTTCGACGACCTGACCAACTTTATTCCCGCAACTGAAATTTTAAAAGGTACACTTCAAACAAATCTTAAAGCAAAAGGAACGCTTGAAAAGCTTGATGTTCAGGATTTGGATATTGCGTTCAACGAAACACGGCTTAAAGGAAAAGGCAAACTAAAAAATGTTACTGCCGGCGGCGATATGCTTATCGATATGAAGTTCTCAAACGTGCAGATTAATCAGACTGATGTTAACAATCTTTTGCACACTATCGATCTCCCGGTTTACGAAGATTACGGGGTGATTGTATTCGATACGCTCTTTGCCGTGGGTACCCCGCTTAATTTTCATGCCGGAATGTTTGTTAAAACCGAAAGGGGAGATTTTTCCGCAGTTACCGATCTTGACCTTACAGGCGAGGATATAGTTTACGATATCTACTTTAAATCTTACGGCTTAGACCTTTATCCGGTTTCGGGAATTAGTACGGACCTTTACTCCGATATAACTCTTAAAGGTGTGGGATTTTCGCCGGAAAGTATGAACTCGAAAGTTGTTTTTAACGGAAACGGTTCGGTAATAAGCAAGAGGAACTATCAACAGTTATACTTTTCGTTGGATGCTTCGAACGGAAGCATAAATTTCAATTTAAATTTTAAAGCCGATACAACAAGCGGAAAGTTAAACGGTAACATCAACTTTGCCGATGCCGGTAAGCCGGTGTATTCAATCGAAAGCAATTTTTACAGCTTCAACCTTGCAGATTTGCTCGAAGCACCCGGATGGGAAAGCGATTTGAACATTTCACTATCAGCCGAGGGTGAAAGCTTCGACCCCGACAGTATAAATCTTTTTGCGGTAATTAAAATCGATACTTCTACTTTTAACGATATTCCTTTGGATAACAGAAGAGTTATTATTGATTTGCGAAGCAACGATAACGGCGAGAAAGTTATTAACCTTATTTCGAACCTTGCTGACATAACGGTAATCGGAAATTATTCTGTTGCCGATCTCGGCAATCTGATTTCCGTGGAAACAAATCTTGTCGGTGAGTTTATCAGGAACAGGATAAAGCAAATCGAATCACTTTCGGAAGAAGAAAAGTATGTGCCTGAGCAGATTGTTCTTCCCGATAAAGATGTTACTATAAACTACGCCATCGAGTTTAAGGATTTTGCGATGCTGTCGCTGCTGCTTAACAATGCCGATATTGAGATAGACGGCGATGTTAACGGTGTTATAAATAAAACCGGGCAAACGGTTTCTTCTTCGATTGATTTTAATTTAAACTACTTCAGGTTCTGGGACGGGGCTAACTTATATTATGTATCGGGAATGAATTTGAATACCGATATCAGTAATGATTTTACCGAGCAGGTTCCCGGAGGTTTTCATTCGAATATTTATTTTGAAGCCGAACAGTTATTCGTCAATAACAAGTTC
>JAJRSV010000466.1 GCA_024278655.1 Bacteroidota bacterium
GCGTGCTTATTAATATGTTAACCGTTGGTATGAAAAATTTTTAATTAAACTCTAAATGACATTACTCAATTTTTATTGCGGATGAAAAAACTTTTACTCTTTTTTAGTTTAATATCTTTTCTGATATTCGGAATACTTTCCTGCACCGAAGACAGTATTAATAATCCTGTAGGCAATCAACCGCCGAACACCGGATTATTCTTATATCCCGACAGCACTATTACTCCGCAGCAAAGCCGTTTAACAATTCATTGGTGGGGCGATGACCCCGACGGTTTGGTTATCGGTTACTACTTTTCGTGGGATAATGTTAACTGGGAGTTTACGGCTTCGAACGACAGCTTGTTTGCCTTACAGATAGGCGCCAACGATACAACATATACATTTTACGTTTCGGCAGTCGATGACGGCGGAAACGGTGTGTACGATAATCAAATTGTACGTAACGGAATTAATTACGGACCCGAACCTTTTGTTGATGAAAACGATAACGGAGTTTACGACGAGGGAGAATTCTTTTACGATATAGGTTTAATCGATCCTACTCCTGCTGTATTTAATTTTCCACTGCGGAACACTGCACCTACTATCGAGTGGAGTGAGTTAAGCTTCCTGCCCGATACTTCATTTCCGGTTATGTCATTCGGATGGATTGCAGATGATATAGACGGCATTGAATCGATTGTACACATAAACATTGCGCTTAACGATACAACAAATCCATCCAACATAATTTCGCTTGACGGCAGCGTTAGAACGATTACACTCCGCACTAACGATTTTTCGACGAATAATCCTTTAATGGAAATTATGATCGAAGGTCAGGAAGGGAACATTAATCCGGAACTTCTGCCCGGACTGATACTGAATTCCGAAAACAGGTTTTACGTTCAGGCAGAAGATATTTCCGGTGCAAAATCTTCGTTTATCTCTTTACCCGATTCGGGTCAGTCGTGGTTTGTTAAAAAGCCGTCGGGCAAGTTTCTTGTAATTGATGATTATAAAACCGCAGATAATACTTTCGATTTTTATTTTGCAATGTTCGATTCGCTCGGGTTAACAGGCAGCTACGATGTTTACGATATTCACACTCACGAACCGCCATTTATAAACGTTACGTTTTTAGAAACGATAAAGTTGTTCGATTATCTTTTCTGGTATACGGACAATAATCCGTCGCTCGATCTGGCAAGCTTTAGTACGCAGCGATATTTAATCAACGGCGGCAAGGTGGCATTCTCGATGCAGTTCCCGCAAGCTGTCGATCCGGTTGAACTTGCCAGCTTTATTCCGATTATACCGGACAGCATAGATGAAAAAATATCGCTTCTGCCGGGAACCGTTATTGCTTCCGATACAACCGATCCGGCATATCCTAATCTGGAATTAACGTTAAACGTATTCAGGGTAAAATCGTTTTATCTGAATCCGCTTGCAGCAAATCCGGTTTACTATTATGCGAACGGAGAGCTTGACGGATTTGCCGGTTTTACAAACAGTGATGTAACCGAATTCTTTATTGCACTGCCGTTGAATAAACTGAACGGCGGCGATGCAAATGTTAAAGCATTGTTAGAAAAAATTCTGTTCGAAGATTTTGGATTAGTACCATGAGAAAGTTACTGATTGCAATATTGCTGTTATCATTCTCTTCCGTCTTTGCACAAAAAACCGGGAACCTTTCCGGTGTTGTAACCGATGCCGCAACGGGAGAAGGATTGCCCGGTGTAAATGTTATTCTTAAAGGAACATATTACGGTGCGGCTACCGATATCGAAGGAAAATTCAAGATAAGCGGAATTACGGTCGGCGATTATAACGTTAATTTTTCGCTTATCGGATACAAACCTGTTCAATATACGGGAATAAGAATCCAGGCGAATAACACAACAACACTGGAAGTAAAATTAGAAGAAACGGTATTAACTCTCGATCAGGATGTGGTAGTTATCGGCGACAAGCCGCTAATGGATGTGGAAGAGACCGAAAGCAAAAGAACAATTTCGCGCGAAGAAATTGAAATTGCAGTAGTCGAAAATATTCAGAACATTGTTTCGCAGCAGGCGGGTGTAATTGAATCGGACAGGGAAATTCATATTCGCGGCGGCAGGTCGTACGAAAATGCTTTCCTTCTCGATGGTGTTTCGGTACAGGATCCGCTTGCAGGAACAGGTTTCGGTTTGCAATTAAGTGCTAACGCTATTGAAGAAGTTGAAGTTATTACAGGCGGTTATAATGCCGAATACGGTCAGGCAACTTCCGGTGTGGTTAATGTAAAAACACGTGAAGGTAGAGATACTTACAGCGGTTCGGTTTCTTACAAACGGGATAACTTCGGTAACAGAAGTTCTTATAATGTTTTTAATACCGATATACTGGAAGCAAATTTAAGCGGTCCCGAACCGTTTACGATGCTTTTCCTTCCGGCACTCGGTCTAAGAATTCCGGGCGATTTAACTTTCTTCTCGAGTTTTTATATGGGTGTTACCGATGGGATAACGCAGGGTTACTACAAACCGACTGCAAACCAGATTTATTCATCAACATTCGGCGGAACAGAGTTTGCACCAAGAGCGGAGAACAGTTGGTTCTGGCTGCTGAAATTTACTTATAAGTATTCTACAACGCTGAAATTCAGGTACTCGTACAATCAATCGGTTAATATAAATCAGAACTCGCAATCACTGCAATCGAATCTTGAATATGTTGAACCTTCACCGGGTTATCAATATACATTTCAGAAAATACTCGACAGTGCAAACACTTTTACACATAATAATATATTCCACAACATAAGCATAACGCATACACTTAATCCGAATACGTTTTACGAACTTAAGTTCAACTACTTTTTTACAAACTTACGTGCCGATGCAAACGGAAAGTTTTTCAGCTTATATAACGAACCGCAGGATATAGTAAACTTCCCGATTGATTACTTTAATCTCGACAGGGATACGATTGGTGTTATTCCGGGCGACGGTTTTTGGGATGTTGGTAATCCGTTTACTTTCCGCGACCATTACGTCGAAGAGTTTTCGCTGAAAGGTGATCTTACAAGTTTCTTTGATGAGAAGAATAAATTTAAAACCGGCTTCGAGTTCCGTTTCCAGGAAATGCAGATGGTCGATATCTACAAACCGTGGGTCGGTCAGTTGGGATTGAACAATGATATCTACAAGGTATATCCGGCAGTGGGAGCTTTCTACGCACAGGATAATATTAATTTCGGCGGAATGATTCTGAACTTCGGACTCAGATTGGATTACTGGTTCCCGGGTAAGTTTGTTGATGATGCTGTGAAGAATCCTGATGTTATTACAATACCGGATGAAGTTCGCGAAGGTTATATGAACGATACATTTGCATGGTTCGGAGGAAGAAGATTTAAAGCAAGATTAAGTCCGAGAATCGGTGTTTCACATCCGGTGTCTGATTTTCAAACACTATTCTTTTCGTACGGACACTTCAGCAAATGGCCGAAGCCGCAGTTTGTTTATGCAAAGTTAAGTCCGGCAAATGCGCAATCATCGTTTCAGCGTTTCGGAAATCCGAATCTGGACCCCGAAACAACCGTTGCGTATGAACTCGGTTTGAAAACACAGTTCACTCCCGACGATGTTTTAACCGTAACAGCTTATTACAAAGATATTTTCGATTATGTAAGCACACGTACCGCAAAAGTAAGTTCGGCAAGATACGCTGCACAACGCTTTATAACATATGTTAATACAGATTATGCCCGTTCCCGTGGTCTTGAAATTGAATTCAGAAAACGTATCGGCAAGTGGTTTAACGGAGCGGCTACATTTTCTTATGCAATTGTAACCGGCAAAAGCTCTTCGGCAGACGACGGAGTGCTGGTTCTGCGCGGTGATCTGGAAGAATCGATTAAAGAGCAGTTCCTATCGTGGGATCGTCCGGTGACCGCAACACTTTGGGCAAGCTTTTATGCACCAACCGGTACGTTCGGTTGGGGTGAGGGAATACTGGATGACTGGAGTTTATATTTCAGATTGTTTTATCAATCTGGCAGGCGCTACACACCAGCCGTGTTTACAGGTACGATTGACGAACAGGGAAGAAAAGAATATGAATTTGTACGGGATGAAAGATTCGGCGCTATCGGAGACGATTGGTTCTACATCGATTTGAACTTCGAAAAGTATTTCCGTATCGGTTCAATGTCGTTATCATTTACAATCGAAGTTAATAATATTTTAGATACAAAGAACGCTACAATTATCAATCCTGTTACCGGTAAAGGATACGAATACGGCGACGATGTGCCGAGCAGCTGGAACGATCCGCGTTTCCCCGATGTGCAGGCACCTATTTCACCGTTTCCGTTTAATCCTGCAAGGTATTTAACCAGGCGTAATATAAGATTCGGAATGTCAATAAAGTTTTAAAATGAAGAAACTATTACTCATATCGTTTGTTTTGATTTTTGCATACTCGAATGCCAATGCTCAGTTGTTCCCGACTTTGGGCGGACAAAGAGCAGGCATATCCACGGCTCAATTCTTAAAGATTGGAGTAGGCGGAAGGGCATCGGCAATGGGCGATGCTTTTATTGCCGTTGCAAATGATGCTTCTTCGCTGTACTGGAATCCTGCAGGGTTGGTTCAATTCAGTGATGATCAGATAATGTTTTCGCACAACAAGTGGGTTGTCGATATCAACCACGATTTTCTCGGTGCGGTTTATCATCTCGGAAAAGATTACGCTCTCGGTGTTTCGATAATCGGGCTTTCGATGGATAAAATGCCGGTCACTACTGAGTTTGCGCCGTTCGGAACGGGTGAGTTTTTTACTTTCAGCGATGTTGCAATCGCCTTAACATATTCGCAGAAGATGACCGATAAATTTAGTTTCGGTGCAACGGTCAGATATATGGAAGAGACGCTCGATAAATTAAAAATGCGCGGCGTTATGATTGACCTGGGAACATATTACTGGACCGGATTAGGCACAACACGGTTCGCGGTTGCAGTATCTAATTTCGGTGCGGAATTAGCGCCGGATGGTGATGTGGTTTTGGTTGGAAAGCGTAAGAAATCGGAATGGCAATCATTCGCACCTCCTACAATGTTCAGAATCGGTTTTGCTTTTGAACCTTACCAGACCGAGATGCACAGGATTACAGCTTCGGTGCAGTTAAATCATCCGAATGATAACAGCGAGAATTTTGCCATAGGTTTTGAATATGAGTGGAGCAAGATACTGTTTTTACGCGGCGGTTATAAATTTAATGTAGATGAGCAGGATTTCTCGTTCGGAGCAGGTTTTAACTTCCCGATAAGTCTTGCAAATTTCACACTCGATTATGCATTTACTAATTTCGGACGACTCGGAGCCGTTCACAGATTTTCAATTATATTGGGCTTCTAATGAGATTTAAAAGAAACATATTATTTCTTATAATATTTACACTTGCAGCAATCATCTATAGCTGCGGCGAGAAGTTTGATTTAACTCAAATTGATATCGGTGACGATACCGGTAATATTGGCGGTGACACGATTTATGTACTATTAAATCCGGTTTGGGGCGGATTTAACCGTCCGCAGGATGTTATGGTCGGAAGGGAACCTTTTATTTACGTTGCCGATACAGATAACGACCGGATTGTGATGCTTAATTTAGCCGGGCAGATACTCGGAACACGGAGCATAAAACATCCGGTGGCACTTGCACAGGATCATCGTTTGAATTTAATCGTTGTTGCCCAGTTCGACACTACAGTGGGCGGAACAACTCAAACATTTAGTGCGGTTTACAAAATCGATCTTGTCGCCGTTTCTCATCATATTGAAACCGCACCGATTACACGCCTGCTGCCACGTGCTGTCGATTTGAATCGTCCTGATGTTGAATATACCGGAGCTTGTGTATTCTCAGATAACACATTTTACATTTCGCGTAAAGGACCGAACAACACAAGCTTTATCGATCCGGATAACTCTATATTGGTATTCAAACCTAAGAAACAGTTCGGCGGCGGCGAAGGGGATACTCTGATAGGAAGAGTTCCGAATATTGATCCTCTCGGACAGGGACCGGTTTCAGCTTTCGATATCAGTTCGCTTACTTCGTTTAACAATAACACTATCGATATCGTGGTTACATTAACCGGCGGAACAAGCTTTAAAGCAAACTGGCTGCGTTACGAAATTACTCCTATCGACCAAAAGTATGTTAGTAACTTTTCTCCTTCTTCGGGTGTGGATTTAATGGTTCCCAACCGTTTCGAAAGACCTGAGGGGAGTGCTCTCGATAACGGGGGCAACATATTCATTGCCGATGCCGGTAAAGACAGCATTTACAAATTCAATTCATTCGGTGATGAACTGGAGTCGTTCGGAGGACCGGATCTGTTTAACCAACCGCATGGTGTTGCATTTTTCGATAAAACGTTGTATGTAGCAGATACGGGAAATAACAGAATATTAAGATTTGTACTTTCAACAGAATTATAGGATATATTTTGAAACTTAAAAACTTAACATCAAAACTTCTTTTACTCTTTTTAGCAATTTTGTTTACCGCTTCTTTTGCACAGGAGCGTGTAAAGATTGCCACGTATAACATTTTAAACTATCCGAACAATGCATCAACAAAAAATCCGAAACTGCAGATTATATTGAATGAAATTGACCCCGATATTCTTGTAGTGCAGGAAATCGCATCAGCTTCGGCGGTTAATCAATTCCTCACTGCCGTTCTAAGCGATGACTACCAGGCAGGTGATTTTATAAACGGACCGGACTCGGATAATGCTTTGTTTTATAAAGATTCGCTTTTCACTTTCATCAGTGCCGATTTTATTCCTACTTCGCCGCGATACATAACGGTTTTCAAACTTTATCATAATTTTACGCTGGATACGCTTATAATTTACTCGGCGCATTTTAAAGCAAGCTCGGGTGCAACAAACGAAAACAAAAGATTACTCGAAGCTTCTACGTTACGGATTTTTACAGATCAACTTCCTCCGAATACGGATTTTATTTTGGTGGGAGATTTGAATTTATACAGATCGACCGAACCTGCTTACGAAAAACTTCTTGACCAGTCAACCACCGGTTACTTTTTAGACCCGATTGACCGCCCCGGAAACTGGCACGACGGCGGTTCGTTTGCCGATATACATACACAATCAACACGGGTTACAGATTTGGGTGATGGCGGTTCTACAGGAGGACTGGACGACAGATTCGATTTTATTCTTGTCTCTCAGTCGATTATGGATCCTACAGGTATCGATTACGTACCTGATTCTTACTGGGCATTCGGTAATGACGGGTTGCATTTAAATCTGCCTATACAGGACCCGCCTAATCAATCGGTAAGTACAGAGGTAGCCATTGCACTCTATATTGCAAGCGATCATTTACCTGTTGTTGCCGATTTTGACTTCGGTGTGGTTTCGGGAGTTGAAGATGGAGAAGCCGTTCCCGAACAATTCGCTTTATATCAGAACTATCCGAACCCGTTTAACCCCGCAACGAATATAAAATTTGCAGTAGGCAAAGAGCAGTTTACGAGTTTAAAGGTGTACGACATTTTAGGTAATGAAATAGCAACTCTCGTTAACGAAGTAAAACCCGCCGGGGAATACGAAGTTAATTTTAATGCTTCGAATTTAGCGAGCGGTATCTATTTCTACCAGTTGCGTTCGGGAAGTTTTGTTCAGACCAGGCAGATGCTCCTTTTAAAATAAGCAGCTATTGTTTGCAGTGCGACCAGTCTGGTCGCACTAAATATAAATCAAAACGATGTTATCTATTTTTACTTACATTTTATAAGCGTAAATGTTTGTAAAAATTAGTGCTTATCTTTAATTTTACACTTCTATTTTTCAAAATTTAAGGAAAAAGAATGGTTGACGAGAAAAAAGGCAAAATTATACAAGTAATCGGTCCCGTCGTAGATATTGAATTTGAAGAGGGACACCTTCCTGACATATACATCGCAGTTAGAATTCCCCGAACAACCACCGAAGGGGTGGAAGATGAATTGATTTGTGAAGTGCAACAGCACCTTGGCGAAGACAGAGTCCGTACTGTTGCAATGGATTCAACCGATGGCTTGGTAAGAGGAATGGATGCATTCGATACAGGCGAACCGATCTCGGTTCCGGTTGGTCCGGCTACTTTAGGCAGATTGATAAACGTTATCGGAAAAGGAATTGATGGTTTAGGCGAAATTAAATCGGAAAAAAGATATCCCATTCACAGACCTGCACCTGCTTTCCGTAATCTTTCAACACAAAATGAGATGTTCGAAACTGGATTAAAAGTTGTTGATCTTCTCGAACCGTATTCGAAAGGTGGAAAAACAGGTTTGTTCGGTGGTGCAGGTGTTGGTAAAACAGTTATTATTATGGAACTTATCCATAACATTGCACAGCAGCACGGCGGTTACTCGGTTTTCTCAGGTGTGGGTGAAAGAACCCGTGAGGGAAATGACCTTTGGCTCGAAATGAAGGAATCCGGTGTGCTCGATAAGACATCACTCGTTTTCGGTCAGATGAATGAACCTCCGGGTGCAAGGTTAAGAGTAGGATTAACAGGATTGACGATTGCCGAATACTTCAGAGACGAAGAGGGAAGAGACGTTCTGCTGTTTATCGATAATATATTCCGTTTTACACAGGCAGGTTCAGAGGTAAGTGCGCTACTTGGTCGTATGCCTTCGGCAGTGGGTTACCAGCCGAACCTTGCAACCGAAATGGGTGCGTTGCAGGAAAGAATTACTTCAACCGATAAAGGTTCGATTACGTCTGTGCAGGCAATTTACGTTCCTGCTGATGACTTGACTGATCCGGCTCCGGCTGCAGCTTTCTCTCACCTCGATGCTACTACCGTGTTAAGCCGACAGATTGCTGAGCTTGGTATTTATCCTGCAGTCGATCCGTTAGATTCAACATCAAGAATTCTTGAACCGGGAGTAATCGGTCAGGAACATTACGATGTGGCTAAGAACTGTAAAGAGATACTTCAGCATTATAAAGATTTACAGGATATAATTAACATCCTCGGTATGGATGAACTTTCGGATGAAGATAAGCAGATAGTAAGAAGAGCAAGAAGAATACAAAGATTCTTCAGTCAGCCGTTCCACGTTGCAGAGCAGTTTACCGGTGTTCCCGGTAAGTATGTTAAGTTGGAAGATACAATTCGCGGCTTTAAGGGAATTATAGACGGCGAATACGATGACTTGCCCGAAGCAGCGTTCCTTTACGTCGGCACGATTGAAGAAGCTGTTGAAAAAGCTAAGAAGATGAAATAAATATGGCAGATATAAATCTTGAAATAACAACACCCGAAAAGGTAATTTATAAAGATACGGTTGATTCCATCACTGTTCCCGGTACGCTTGGAGGATTCCAGGTATTAAAGAATCATGCTCCTTTAATGAGTACGTTCGAAATCGGAATAGTGACGGTAAAGACCGGTGAAAAGGAAGAGCATTTTACAACAGGCGGCGGAACCGTTGAAGTATTAAATAATAAAATACTTATTCTTGCCGACTCTATGGAAAAGGTTGAAGAGATTGACATCGACAGAGCAGAGCGTGCAAAGAAAAGAGCCGAGGAAAGATTAGCGATGAAAAACAAAGCCGAAGTTGATGTAGCACGCGCCGAAGCTGCTCTTAAGCGCGCAATGAACAGATTGAAAGCTGTATCGAAATTTGTAACATGATTCATAAATGCCTCCTCCTCCCAAATAAAGTACTATAGTATAAAAGGATGGTCTTCGTACCATCCTTTTTTTATGGTATGATGAGTCCTGAGACAAATACGATTAATAAGATAAAAGAGTAACCCGCCTTCACTAAAGAGACTGTTTGAAAATTTCGAAATTGAAGCAGCCCACAGTTTCAACTGTGGGAATAAGGGCAAAAAACGTATTAAATATTTAACCGTTTTAACGGTTTACAGGATTTTTACAGAAACTCTGAAGCGAACGGGAATTGATGGGTAGGATGAGCCGCAATGCTGTGTAGTCCCGCTAATATAAGTCTCGTTAGAGACGACCTATTTATAGCACGGCAGGGAACTTCCGTGAAA
>JAJRSV010000467.1 GCA_024278655.1 Bacteroidota bacterium
AGCAGTAAATAAATACCACCGGCAATAACCGAAATTATAAGTATGAACATAATCACAACACCGGCTGAACTTCTGCTGCCGTATTTTCTCCGCCTGTTTCTTTCGAACCTGTTAAGCTTAATCTCTTTCTTCTTTTCTACTTTAATCCCGGTTTCTTTTTTATCTTTTTCTTTTTCCGGTTCCAGGAATTTATCTTCTTTACTTTTTACTTTTTCATATTCATCACTCTTTTGAGTTTCGGTATGAGTTTCTTTAATGAATTCCTTAATGCCTTTTGCCGGCGGCGATGAAATTTTCACTTTACCGAACTTCGAACTGACCGATCTCACTCGTTCGTACTTGCCAATCTTTTCACTTTCGTCCTGGTCCGAAACCTGGAAATCATCCATCTCCAAATCGGGAACATCTGTTAACTCTTCGTTTTTTTTATCATCGGATATCTCTGAAACAGGTTCGGTTTTTTCCGTTTCATCTTCTTCTGAAAGCGATAACTCGAAAGGTTTCTTCGGTTTCACTAATTCTTCTTCCTGCGTTTCCGGTTCTTCCTTTTCATCCTCGGTCCATTTTCTCATCCCGAAATCCCACGGAATTATATCTTCCTGAACATCCTCTTTCTTCGGTTCTTCCTCCAACTTTTCTTCTTCTGCTTCAATAAACTCGCGGTCTTCCATTTGTTCGGAAAGATTTTTGCCGAAATCCCAAGCCATGCTTTTCATCATTTCAGAACTGTGGATTTTTGAATCCTCAAGTTTAATCTCGTTAAGTTCCTTCGATTCCTCATCCAACTCAAGCTCTAACTGGTCTTCGTCATACGTGCTGCCATGAACGGGAATCACTTCGCTTTCGCTTCCCTCAATTTCTATCTTCTCCAAATCGTTCAAAACCGTTTCTACCTTGTCGGTTAACTTTTCCTGAGAAGCATCAACTTTATCACCGCCAACTTCCGATGCCGATTTATCATCGAGAGGCGGCACGACAGGTTTGTCGAAACTTATACTGAAGTGAGAGTCGAGGTCGCTTTCCGCTTCGGGAAGTTCCGAAGGAATGGTAAATATTAAAACATTGCTCGATGCAAACTTTAACGTGGGCTTGCTCGAAAAGACGATTAAATCGAGATATTCATATTTCGGTTCGAAGTCGTCCGGTTCGCCTTTTCTTTTTATCTTCCCTTTTTTGAAATGGAAGTAACCCAAATCGCCTAACTTTGCGCTATCGCCGGGCATAAGTTTACCGGCAATTCTTCTTAACATCAAATCGAAGAATTCGTTAGCCGAAGATTCTGCCACGCCATATTTGCGGGCTATTCTATTTATGAGTTCGGATTTTGTCATCCCGTTCAAATTAAGTGCTTAAATTTCAATCACTTACAAAACTAATCAAAAAAAATTTATTATTCTCAATCGAATAAATAATTAAATCCTGCGGTAACTTCAAAAGGTTTTTCTTTATACCCGTTCCAGTAATAAATGTTTCGGTTTAAAAGATTATTAAAATTAAGTTTTATTATCAATGACTTATCCAATGTATATGTAAAACCGAGACCTAAATTAAAAAACGAATTCAGCTTGTTCGTGTTGGCAATATCGGTGTAACGGTTCGAGTAATAATCAACCGGAACTTCGATTAAAAGCTTATCCCATCTGTAACCGTAAGTTAAACTGAGTTTGTATTTGGGATAATACGGAATACGCTTCCCGTCTTTGTTTGTTACTTTGTATAAATCTATTGTTGAGTATAAAAATCCGTAAGGACCGGTGTTATACAACAAATTCAGATAAGCGTTGTACTCTTCGGCATCTGCGGTTGCAATATCAAATTTTCCCGATTGATTCGAATCGCTGTAGTACGGCAGGTTACCCGATTTGTAATGCCGGAGTCCGCCGTCAATCTGGTAGAATGTTCCGTACTCGTACTTAAGACTAACATCATAATAATTCGATTTACGGAAAAATATATTGTTAAACAATTGAACGTTAAAGTAATCATTTTCCCGTAAGTATTTGCCCGAAGTTATGAACTCACCTTCGGGGGAAAACTCACCTAACAGAACAAGATTCTTCGAAAACTTTAACCCGAACGAAGCATAGATATTATTGAATTTCTGACTTCCCGAATGTGTGAACGTGTATCCCACTTTGGCTTTAAGCGTGCTTAAAATTTCGAAAGCGACATAGGGTCTCATAAAAACGTAATCGTATTCCGCATTATCAAGCATATTATTCGTATAAAATTGCTTTTGGTAATTTCCTTTGAAGCCGATACTTACATCGGCAAAACGGAATAATAAGAATCCTTTTGTATCGAGTAAGTTTTCGGTAAACGTTTCATTGGTCAGCGAGGTTAAATAGTCGTCAAATTCCAAATCGTAAACGAACACATCACCCGAAACATTTTTAACCCCGAGGAAAAAATTGCCGAAGTTCTTCACCCGCTCCGTACCGGGATTAGTTGAAGCAAACAGTTTATAATTTAACGAAGTGTAATCGCCGCCCAGATAAAATTTTGTCCCGGAAGCGGATGCATCCTTAAATCCAATTGTATAATCGAATGAGGCGCCCCCGTAAACCGAATAGCGCCCGCTGTTGTCTATGTACGCAAGCTGGTTATTGCCGCCTACTTTAGCTTGAACAATTCCGTTACTGAACGGATAAGTATAACCGAACTCCGCACCGGGCAATGTGTAAATGCCGGCATCGACGTTTAAGCTTCCGTTAAAATAATCAACCGAATCGAGCAGGTTCAGTTCTTCTTTAATCGGATTCGACAGTTGTCTTAATCCGAGTTCTTCCGGTTTATATTTAGGTTTCAAAAAGCTTTCGGTTACAACGGGAACCAAATCGGGTTCAATCTTTTTTGCTCTTTTAATCGATATAACATCCTTGCCGGTTATTATAAAATCGGGCAGCTCCACATTCGGATTTTTCGTTCCGTCATCCTGTGCGAACAGAATTACAAACGGGAATAAAAACATCAGAATAATTTTTCTCATTTCAGCTTCCTTATTTTATCCCTTGCTTCTTTTCCGAACCGGTCGTTACGGTGTTTTATTATTACTTTGCGGTACATCTCTTCGGCTTTGCGTTTATCGTTAAGCTTAACGTAACAATCGCCTAAAAGCATGTACGAACGTGTAAGCCATTCATCGTACGAAGAGAACACGGTACGGACTCTTACAAGCGCCGAAATAGCATCGGTTATCTTACCCTGCTCAAACAAAGTAAGCCCGTAAAAATACTGCGCCTTGGCACCGAGGTCGTCGGTTCTGTTTTCAGAGACTTCAAGAAAATTTTTCGCGGCATTTTCATATCTTTCTGCCGCAAGGTCAATTGTTCCCAATTCTATTTTTGCTTTGTCGGCAAAAATTGTTTCGCGGTAATAATACGCTACATCGCTCAACACTTCGTACGCCTGCTGAAGACTATCCATCTTTATATACGTCTGACCTTTAAGAAACATAATTTCCGGAATACTCGACGAACCTTTAAGTTCTTTTAGAGCTTCGTTGAAAGTGTTAATTGCTCCTTCATAATTTTCCAGTGAAGTATGAATTTTTGCCATCTCCAGAACTGCGGATGCGGCTATTTCGGCTTTCGGATATTTGCGGAATACGGTGTTGAGATAAAATATCGCTTCCTCGTACTGCTCTAAATTTTCGGCACACTTGCCAATCCAGTAATAAGCTTCGGGCACCAATTTGCTTTCGTGAAAGCGTGCAATAAAATCTTTATAACTTTCTTTTGCGTTCTCGTAATCTTTTTCGCTGTAATATATTTCGGCTTTCTTAAAGTAAATCTGGTCCGAAAAATTAAGTGTGGGGTTTTGATTAACGAAACCGTCGATTAAAGCAATTGCTTTTTCCGGCTCGCCTTTAACAAGATAGCTGTACTGAATTCCGTTAACCGCATCAAATATATAATTCGACGAAGGATAATCGGTTAAAACTTTCTGATAGTTTACGATAGCGGAATCGTATTTTTCCATGTTGAAGAATGCATCGCCGATTGAATAATAAACAACCGGACCGAGTGAAGTTGTTTTATAAGTAGATAAAACACTTCTGTAAACATCTATTGCCTTTTCAAATTTTCCCTGCTGGAAATGAATCCATCCGACAGTGTAGAGTGAAACGTCGGCATATTTTGAGTCTGGAAATTTCTTTTGCAAATTCATAAACTCATTAATTGCGTCACCGGTTCTGCCGGATTTATACAACGCCTGCGCAAACTGATAATAAGCGTAAGGATCATCGAGCGAATATTTTTTTGATGCGAATAATTCTTTATAAACTTTGCTCGATGCCGTAAAATTTTTGCTTCCGAAGTAGCTGTCGGCTAACCGTAATTTTGCATCGGTAAAGCGGGCATCGTTAGGGTAACGTTTTACAAATTCTGAAAAGTACAAAGCGGCGTTTTCGTAATCGCCCAGATTGAAATAGCAGTAAGCTTTTCCGTATAAGCTCAATCGCTCTATTTCCGCATCGGCGTTTTCAATTGCTTTATACCGAAGCAGTGCATCATCATAATTACCTTTGGCAAAATAAACTTCGGCTAAGTAGTAGTTAACGCGGTCCCGTTCAAAATCGGGTGAAAGCGCCAGAAGCTCATTCAAATATTCGAGCGCCGCATTATAATTACCCAAATAAAACAACGTTGCAGCCAAACCCAGCAATGCGCGTTTGTAAACATCTTCTTTGTCGGAAGCTATTCTTAAAACCGGCTCGAAATAATTTTTTGCCGGAGTGTATTGCTTATTGTTTAACTCTATCTCGCCAAGCAGTGCGTAAGCTTTTGCACGCACCCGGTCATCATTCGACGAAGCAGCGGGAATTAAGTATTTCTTTGCACGCTCATCGTTGTTTTGTTCGAAGTATAATGAACCGAGCCGGTATTCAACTCTCGGGATAATGAAGCTTGCCGGATGATCGGCTAAAAGCTGCCTGTAAATTTTCATTGCTTCATCATTTTTACCGGAATACCTTTTTGCTTCCGCTTTCCAATAGTAAGATTCAACGGCGATGCTGTCGTCACCTTCGGAAAGTGAATCGAATACACGGTAAGCATCATCGTATTTTTTCTGCTGGAAGTAAGCCCACGCCAAACCGTACTGTGCATCTTTAATAACACCGGTATTGGGGAATTCACTCATCAGTTTCGAATAAACTTTTTCGGCATTCTCATATTCCTCAACTCTGTAATACGAATTTGCGAGTAAGTACAAACTCTCCGAATAAAGGTCGGGCGGCAAGTCATCCAAAATAGGATTACTAAGCTCAAGTATAGTCGATTGATAATCGTTCAAATAAAAATAGCTTATCCCTATTCTCATTTGAGCCGAAACAAGCAGCGGACTGTTACGGTAATAAGTAAGTAACTGGTCGTAATATTTTACGGCGTTTTTGTAATCGCCTTTCTTTTCGTAAACGTTTGCAAGCGTGTAAATTGAATAATCGCGGAAGCTGTTCGTTTTTTTATCGTTCACTGCTTTCTCTAAAAACTCGATTGCTTCATCAAGTTTATCTTCTTCCACAAACGATTCGCCAATCCAGTATAACGCCGAACCGGTATAATCGCCTCCCTGGTATTCTTCAAGCAATCTTTTAAATCTGTCTCTCGATAAAGAATACTTACCGAAATCAAAATAGAGCAAGCCGAGATTGTAAAGTGCTTCTTCCCTGTAATTAGACCAGCTTACGTTATTTGCTATAAATTCGAACTCTGCAGCGGCTTCGTTATTATTGCCCAATTTGATTAGCGACTTTGCTGCGTAATAATGTGAGGAAGCATAAAGTTCGTCGTTGTTGCCGTAATCTTCAATAACCGATTTAAATGCCGAATAAGCGTCG
>JAJRSV010000031.1 GCA_024278655.1 Bacteroidota bacterium
AAAAACATACTTTATTAAATATAAAAATAGTGTTCCGGTTCAGGAGGTTGATACAAAGGTTAACAGCCAGAGCATATTACCCGCCGGAATGAAGCCGGATTTTAATATAGATATTCGCACGGTTAACTACCTTGCAAAAGGATTGGGACGAAGTGATGAAACATTATCGCGCATTGTTAAGATAACAGTCGGTATGTCTACAAGCAAAGCAGATGTACTCAACTTAAAAAATATCGATTCTTCAATTGAATACATCGAAGAAGCAAAGCAGTACAAAATGGATATCATTCCGAACGATACTCTGTTAAGCCAACAATGGGCATTGGAGAAGATACAAGCTTTTGATGCATGGGATAAAACCGAAGGCGCCGATACGGTGCTGCTCGCAATAATAGATACCGGAATCGATTACCTTCATCCCGACTTGCAAAATAAAGTGTTTTTGAATTCGGGTGAAACCGGAACGGACGCAAACGGCAACGATAAAAGCTCAAACGGAATTGATGATGATAACAACGGTTTTATTGATGACTTCATGGGATGGGATTTTACGGACAGGGAGGGATTTCCCTTCGATTCGTCCGGAGGCGATTACCTTGATTGGGATAACGATCCGATGGATGAAAACGGGCATGGAACTTATATTAGCGGAATAGCCGGAGCCGAAACAAACAACATAACCGGAATTGCAGGCGTTGCACCCAAAGTAAAACTTTTAAACCTTCGCGCATTCGACCCTTCCGGGTTCGGTGAAGAAGATGATGTAGCGGCTGCAATTCTTTACGCTGTTCAGATGAATGCTAAAGTAATTAATATGAGTTTCGGCGATGATGCCTTCTCGCTTGTTTTAAGAGATGTTATACGCTTTGCACACAGCAGGAATGTAGTGCTGGTAGGCAGCTCCGGCAACTCGGGTTCGACTGCTCCTCATTATCCCTCCGGCTATACCGAAGTTATTTCGGTAGGCAACTCAACCGTGGATGATTTTGTATCTTCAAATTCGAATTACGGTTCCACGTTGGATTTGGTTGCACCGGGCACAGCGATATTTACAACAGCACGTAATGATAATTATGCAGTCATCAGCGGAACCTCTGCTGCAACACCGCATGTTTCCGGCACTGCGGCTTTAATTCTTTCGTTAGGTGATTTTACAAACGAAGAAGTTAAACAAATAATTAAATCGACTACCGACGATATACAGGAACCGGGCTGGGATATGAGAAGCGGTGCAGGACGCCTGAATCTTTATAAAGCACTTACGGTTCTTGCACCATCGGTAATAAGGTTCAATCATCCTACGCAGGATTTTGCAACGCTCGAAGACCAGATTACAATTAATGCAACAGTGCTTTCACCTTTCTTTACAAGCTATAGTTTGTTTTACGGCGTCGGTTACAATCCGGATAACTGGAACACATTAATCGAAAACGGTACGAACCAGTTTTCGAACGAAGATATTTATACGCTCGATGTTTCATCGCTTCCCGATTCCGCTTATACATTACGACTCGTAGTTCAATTAAGCAACGGAAGAACTTTGGAAGAAAGAGTTAACTTCCTGATAAGCAGAACTCCTCCCGGTGCCGAATTAATTTCAGTAGGTCCGGCTTTTTACGGCGATAAGACTACTATACTTGCAGCGATGTACACAGACGAGCCGGCATTGGTTAGAATGTATTACAGAAAAATTGGCGGCGGCGATTTTAATTTTGTTACACTCGACGGATTTACAATCAACAACCAGTTTATTCAACAGCTTCATTACGGATTCATTCCCCAATCGTTAGTTTCGCAAAACTCAGCTTACGAAATTTATTTTGAAGCCGAAAATTTAGTCGGTTTAAAAACTACTATCCGGAATGAAAACGGTCAGAACTTCCTTTTCTCAACAAGTTACGAAGCGGAATACTTCGGGGAGAATGAGTTGGAGTATTCACTTCCGCCGGGAAGCATTTACGAAGACCCGGTTAGCATTACTTCTTCCGAAAGCAACGAAATATTCGTGCGCGAACTTACGAGTCCGAAAGTTTCAGTGCTTTATAAGTTGAACGGCAACAGCTTTACAAAGATTGATTCACTCCAGGATAGAATAATAAGAGACGTTGGCGATTTTAATTCGAACGGTTTGGATGATATACTTGCATTCTTTATAAGAAACGGTTACATCTACGAGCAGTCCGCACCTAACTCTTCAACTCTTAACCAAAAGTTTGCACAGGAGACGGGCGACTTCTGGCCTGTAATGGCAAAAGATATCGACCAGGACGGAACAACCGAAGTTGTTGTTGTAGATTCCGATACATCATTTACCGTTTGGAAAGTGAACAACGATTTGAGTCTTTCCAATCCTGTCAGGTTACCGAACTTTACCGACAGCCGCTTCGGTGCAAACATTATCGATTCACCCAACGGAGTAATAGCCGATATCAACGGCGATTTACGAAACGAATTCTGGGCGGTGGATCTCGACGGCGATATTTACAGTTATGAAATTTTCGGTCCCGACGATTTCCGGCAGGGAAGTGTAATAAGAACTGACTTTCTCGGTTCGGCTGCATACATTGCAAGCGGAGATTATAACGGCGACGGAATAGATGAACTTGCCGTTCTGCTTCACTCAATCGATCAGGTTGATATAGCTCCGTTTTACAGGTTAATAGTTTTCAATCTTATTGGAAGCAGTTTTAATGTTATTTACGACCAGGCGTTCGTAGATGCGGCAAGCGAATTTAACTCTGCTTTTCAGAAATCAGAAAACAGCGTACGCTTTGCCGATATAGACAACGACTCGATTGATGAGTTGATTGTTTTTATGTTTCCGTACTCATACATTTTTAAGAACGACTTTGTGGTGAACAAAATTGTTTCTTACAAAGAAAACATCAATTCGAATTACGTATTTGTAGGCGATTTGAATTTAAACGGCGTTCCCGAAATTGCATTTCCTACAGCCGAGTCAATTAAGTTTTATGAATTTACCGGTTCGATGAAAACAAATACTCCTTATAATGTTAACGGTTACAGTATCGATTCATCAAGCATACGACTGACCTGGAGCGGAAATGTTGACCAGTATTTTATTTACCGTGGAAGCAGTGCAGATAATTTAATCTTAATCGATTCCGTGTTTTCAACAAACGAGTATTCCGATTTCAACCTGAACAACAATACTACATATTATTACGCTGTGCAGGCATTCGATCCGATTAAGCCGATACCGCTTTCAAGTCTTTCGGCACCTGTTGAAATATATGTGCATACGCCGGGTGTGGTTGTGTCGGCTGAGGCAAAGAGTGCAACAACCGTGCTGGTAACTTTCTCTGAAAAGATGAACAACACAATTGAAAGTATGCAGTCGTTTGAACTTGTGAATGTAGGCATTCCGAATTCGATTGCACCCGCAAACCAGTTTGCATACTTGCTTACGTTTAAGGAACCGATTCCTATCGGAAACAATCAATTGATAATACAAGATTTAAAAGATTTTTACGGTTCACCGATTGTTTCCGGAATTGTGGATTTCAATATGGATTCTGTTACCGCATCCACAGAGTTTTTCATTTCTTCTTTCGAAATTGAGAATCCTTACCTGATAAAAGTTGTTTTCAATCTTGATGTTGATGAAGCAACTGCGACCGATGTTAATAATTACGAATTTGATCCGAGTAACAAGGCAACATCGGTATCTGTTGATGAAAACAATAAGAGAATTATCCGCATAGATTTAAAAGGACAAAAACCCGTCGGCTCGATAGGGAAGGAGTACGTTTTAAGAATAAAGAATGTACGCTCTTCAACCGAAAGCGGCAGCATTCCTATAAACTCAGGCGCCGGCAGTTTTATCGTACTTACACAATTTGCAAAAGACCTGTCCGATGTTTACGTTTACCCGAACCCTGTTAAAATAGGTTCCGGTCAGCAGAAAGTTACATTTGCAAATCTTCCGCAGCGTGCTAAAATTACAATCTGGACGTTGGATGGAATTAAAGTAGGCGAGATTGAAGAAACCGACGGCAACGGCGGAGCAGATTTTAATTTGAGAAACCGCTACGGTGAGCTTTTGGGAACCGGTATTTATATTTACCGGGTTGTAATGTTTGATGAACAAAATAACGAAGGTGACGAAAAAGTAGGAAAGTTTGCAGTAATACGATGAAGTTTACTAAAAAAGAAATATTTACGGTATCGAACCTTTTAAGCTTTATACGGCTGCTTATGGCGGTTCCGTTCTGGTACCTGATAAGTAACTTCGATAAGCCGAACTATCGTTACTACGCGGCTGCATTGGCTGTTGTAGGCGCTGTTACCGACTGGCTCGACGGTGTTCTTGCACGCAAATTCAACCAGGTTACCGAAGTAGGTAAAATAATCGACCCTTTAGCCGACAAGATTACTTTGGGCGTAATAGTAATTATGCTTTATATAATCGGCGATATTCCCGAATATTATTTTTTGATGATGATAGGACGTGACATTCTGATATTTTTAGGTGGAGTTTATGTTTCCTCTAAACTCGGACGTGTATTGCCTTCGAACAAGCTTGGCAAACTTACCGTTTTGGTTATCGCCGTAGTTCTTATGATGATTGTTTTGGAAGTCGACAGAACTATTTTAATCTTTCAAATATTCTACTACTTGAGTATTGTATTAATATTCCTTTCATTCTTTGCTTACATTTACAGAGCAGTTGAATATTTAAAGAAGGAAAACCATGGGAC
>JAJRSV010000468.1 GCA_024278655.1 Bacteroidota bacterium
ATATTTACGATGCCGGTTCGGGTTACGGGCAGTACACTTATTTTATGTCGAAGAAACTTAATCCGTGCAGTATCTACTCGGTTGATGTAAAGGAAGACTGGATAAAAGACAGCAGAGAGTTTTTTGGTTCGAGAAAAATAAATAACGTAAGTTTCGGTATCGAAGACTTAACAAAGATAAATCACGAAGATAAATTCGATTTGATTGTATGTGTTGACGTAATGGAACACATAGTCGATGACGTAAAGGTTTTCGAAAATTACTATCGTGCTTTAAAAAAGGGCGGCTTTCTTTTAATCAACACGCCATCGGTTTACGGCGGCAGCGATGTTCACGCCGAAGAGGAAGAAAGCTTTATCGGTGAGCATGCAAGAGACGGATACTCGAAGGAAGACCTCGAGCAGAAGCTCCATCCAATCGGTTTCGAAACGCATCAATCAATTTACACTTACGGCTTTTGGGGCGATAAAGCATGGCGTCTGGGAATAAAATACCCGATGATGATGCTTAATAAATCGAAAGTGTTTTTTATAATTTTACCTATTTATTATCTGATAACCTTGCCATTCACTTTTTTAATGATGTATATTGACTATTCATCAAATAACAAAATTGGTTCGGGTATAAATTTTATCGCACGTAAAAAGTAATTTAGCGTAGTTTAATTACAGGAGAACAGATGGCGCGCAAAATTAAAAAGACATCAAAAGGTTCAAGGCAACAAAAGGAATCGGGACCGGCAGGTTTTAGTCTCGATAAGTTTATTCCGGCAAAGTATCAACTGCCTGTAATTGCGGCAATAATACTTGTAATATTTTTGTTGTTTTACTCACCGCTTTACTTCGGCGGAAAAACTTTTCAGTCGGGTGATATAGTTACCAGCCAGAGCATGCAAACATATCTCCAGCATCACGAAGACGGTTATACACTCTGGAACCCTTATGTTTTCTGCGGGATGCCTGCTTATGCACTCGCTGTTGGATATAAATGGTTTAACCTTATCTACGTGACGGTCTCTACCGTTAAGGAAATTTTCAGTGCACCGTTTGCAGTTGATTACGCAAGATGGACGTTCTATTTAATTGCGCTCGCTTACACAATGTTCTTTTTTATGTTCAGAATGACAAAGAACAAGCTGATAAGTTTTCTTACGGCAATGGCAACTTCGTTTAGCACGGGAATAGTTGTATTTCTTTACATCGGACATGTTACAAAGCTTACGGCAATATGGGTCTTTCCCGTTATACTGCTTCTGCTTTTAAACTTCCAGAAAAAGATAAGATTTGTTGATGTTATGCTCTTAATCATTTTTCTCGATATGATGTTTTTGGGCTGGCATGTGCAGATTATCTTTTATGTTTTCTTTGCCGTGCTTATTTACTTCATCTATTACCTTGCGCGCTCATTAAAATTAAAAGACAAGCTGCTAACAAAACAGTTAATAAAATCTGCTGTTGTATTCGGCGGTTCGGTTGTTATAGCGCTGCTTATTCAGTCTGATAACTTTACGCAGGTTTATGAATACAATCCTTTTTCAACACGCGGCACAAAAGGTATATTGGAAAAAGAAACCGAAGCACCCACACAATCGGAATCCGATTTTTACCAGTATGCAACCAACTGGTCTTTTTCACCCGGCGAAGTTTTAACTTTTATCGTTCCTTCGTATTACGGCTTCGGTAAATCGGTTTATAAAGGACCGTTAACTCAAAACCAGCCCGTTGAAGTAAACACTTACTTCGGGCAGATGCCCTTTGTTGATGTGGCGCAGTATATGGGTGCGGTGATATTTTTCCTTGCGCTCTTTTCAATTGTGATAAACTGGAAAAATCCGTTTGTACGATATTTAACTATTCTTTCGCTTATAGCACTGCTTATTTCATTCGGAAGAACTTTTCCGGTGCTGTACGATTTGATGTTTAATTACTTTCCCGCCTTCGATAAATTCAGAGTTCCTTCGATGATACTTGTGCTTGTGCAGTTAAGCTTTCCTATTCTTGCGGGATTAGGTATTGCACAAATTATTTCGCTTAAGAAAGAAGGCGATGCGAAGATTGAATTGTATTTGCGAAACACGGCGATGGTCTTCGGCGGAATATTCCTGCTTACTTTGGTGCTTGCTTCTCCAATCAAATCCTGGTTTATCGACAGAGTCGCATCAGCCGGACAAAGAGGAACTCAGCTTCAACCGTTGCACGATTATATGGCAGATATGTTCATTGCCGATGCACGGATTGCTGTTCTGTTTACAGCCGCTGCATTCGGATTGCTTTATGGCTTCGTTAGAGAAAAAGTAAGTGCCGACCTGATGATAATTGCTATTGCCGTATTTGTGATGATTGACCTTATAAGAATAGATTTGCGCGGCGAAACTTATGTCGATAATGCAGAGATTCAACAATACTTTAATAAACCGGATTATATCCAGGTAATTGATAATACCAAAGATAATTCCGTTTACAGAATTCTTAATCTCAAGCAGGACGGTTCGCTCGGTTCGTTAAATCAAAACTCGAATTTTCATGCTTACTTTTTAAAGCAGGATTTATACGGCTACTCAGGAATAAAACCACGTGCGTTCCAGGATTATATGGATGTGTTGGGCAGTCCTGCCAACCATACTTTATGGCGGATGGCAAATGTAAAATATATTGTGTTCGATAAACAGATTACCGTACCCGGTTTAACTCCCATTTATTCTACTGAGAAGACGGTGGTTTACAGAAATGAGTTTGCATTACCGAGAGCGTATTTTGTTAATCGTGTTGAAAAAATTCCCGCACTCGATATTTTGAACAAAGTGAAAACAGATGAATTCGACCCGTTGGATGTTGCATTTATTGAAGATGAAACATTACAGGTTGACACTCCCGACAGCACAGCTTATGTGAAGATTGAAAGCTATAAAGATGAAACGATAGCATTAAACGTAAATGCAAGCGGAAACAATTTCCTGTTCCTCGGCGATACTTATTTTACCGGTGAAACGGATTACAAATTATTCAAAGTACATACCGGATGGAAAGCGTATATCGACGGAAACGAAACAAAAATATACAGGGCAAACCACGACTTCAGAGGCATCGTTGTTCCCAAAGGTGAGCACAAAGTGGAATTTGTTTACGCGCCTGAGTCGTTTACTATTGCTAAATATGTCTCGCTTACGTTAAGTTCGCTTTCACTGCTCGGTTTGCTGGTTGGTTTATTCTTAATGAAAAGGAAGAAAAACGAAATTCAAGAAGCGTAGATTTTGATTGGAAAATCAGGACAAAATAAAAACAAAGTTAGATTTTAAATCGGATTCATTTAAGAAGTATTTTAAAAACACTTCATGGCTTCTTGCCGAAAAGGTTTTCCGCGTTCTTATATCTTTTGTCGTTTCGATACTTGTTATACGATATCTCGGTCCCGATAAGTTCGGACTATTAAGTTATGCTATAAGTTTTTACGGGTTGTTCACCGCTCTGTCTATTCTCGGGCTCGAAAGTATTTCCATACGAGAGTTAGTTAAACATCCCGACGACAGGGATAAGCTGTTAGGTTCGGTGTTCGGTTTAAGATTATCCGGTGCAGTAATTACATTGGCAGTTATTTTAATTGTGCTGTTGAGCTCCGGCGAATCTTATGAAACGTCTGCTTTAATAATCATCGTTTCAATCTCTGCAATCTTTCAATCCTTTTTTGTTGTCGATTATTATTTCCGTTCGAAAGTCCAGGCAAAATACTCTGTTTATGTTCTTTCTGCTTCAGTGCTTATTTCATCCGTGATAAAACTCTTGATGATTTATTGGGAAGCACCGCTGATTTATTTTGCTGCAGTTTATTCATTCGAGTTTTTTGTTGCTGCAATTGGTTTTGTTGTTGTTTATAAAAAAAGAGGATTCAAATTTTCCGGGTGGAAATTCGATAAAGCTCTTTCAATAAATTTATTAAAGGATTCCTGGCCATTAATTTTATCGGGACTTGTAGTTTCCATCTATATGAAAATAGATCAGGTGATGATAAAAAACATGCTCGATAACGAGCAGGTTGGTTATTACGCTGCAGCAGTACGATTGAGTGAGGCGTGGTATTTTATTCCGGTTGCAATTACAAATTCCATATTTCCTGCAATCGTAAATGCCAAAAGTATCGGCAGGGAATTCTACCACAACCGTATGCAAAAGCTTTACGATTTACTCGCATGGTTATCGATTGCAATAGCACTGCCTGTAAGTTTATTCTGGAAGGAGATTATTGTTCTGCTGTTCGGAAATACTTATGCGCCCTCCACACCGGTTTTAACAATTTACATTTGGGCGGGAGTTGCAGTATTTTTAGGTATTGCAAGCAGCCAGTATTTAATTAACGAAAACTACACTAAGCTATCGTTCTTCAGAACATTTATCGGAATGATAATTAATGTAATACTGAATTTTATATTAATTCCGGCTTACGGAATTACCGGTGCTGCTGTTGCTACTTTGGTTTCTTATAGTTTAGCTACATTTTCAATTGCATTTTTCAGGAATACGAACAAACAATTCGTAATGATGCTTAAGTCAATTTTATTAATAACATTCTTTCAATATTTATTATCGAGATGGAATACACATTCGGAGAAAAAGTAAAAACACTTTTAACGTTACTAAAGGAACCAAAAGTTCTTTCGAAACTTTTATCGTTAAGATTGTCGGGTTATTTAGCAGATGTTGGTTGGTTTACCGCATTCAAAGCAGGGCAGCCGGTTGGCAAAGACTCGGAACCTTTACCTTGGGTTACATATTCGTTTATTGATTTTATTAGTGAAAGGTTAAACAAAAATTTTACACTTTTGGAATTCGGTAGCGGCAATTCCACACTATTTTTTGCTGAAAGGGTAAAGAAGGTTAAATCGATAGAGCACAACAAAGAATGGTATAACAAACTAAAAAACAGGCTGCCCGGAAATGCGCAACTTATTCTATCCGAATCGGATTCCGAGGATGATTATTTAAAACCGTTAAAA
>JAJRSV010000469.1 GCA_024278655.1 Bacteroidota bacterium
AAGATTTTAATTCAATAAAAGAATATGAAAAAGGTTTTAATTTGAGTGATTTATTTAAACTTCACTCGAGTGGTGTTAAAACCCATAGAGATCATTTTATTGTTTCTTTTAATAGAGATGAGCTTGTTAAAAGAATAAATGATTTTGTAAGCGATATGGATATTTCAATTATAGCAAAAGATTATAAGCTAAAAAATACACGCGATTGGGATTTAAAATCAGCAAGAGAAAAAATAAGAAAAACCGACTGGGAAAAGTTTATCCGCCATTATGCTTACAGACCATTCGACCAAAGATTCATCTGCTATTCTGTTGATTTAATAGATAGAGGCACTTCTCGATTTGAATTAATGAAAAACTTATTTAAAGAAAATTTTGCTTTGCTTACCTGTCGACAGCTAAGTACTTTTGATTTCCAACACATATTTGTAACTAAAATGATAAGTGATATGTGTTCAGTATCTCTTCAAACAAAAGAAACAACCTATGCATTTCCCCTATACCTATATTCTGAAGACGGCACAAACGTACCAAACCTAAAAACAGAAATAGTGGATGAAATAGAAAAGATAGTAGGCAAAGTAACCCCTGAAAATGTTTTAGATTACATCTACGCAGTTCTTCATTCACCATCTTACAGGGAAAGGTACAAAGAGTTTTTAAAGATAGATTTCCCGCGTGTGCCTTATCCAAAAGATAAAACCACATTCAAAAAACTTGTAAAGTTAGGCATAGAGCTGCGGCAGCTTCATTTGTTGGAATCACCCAAGGTAAATAAATTCATTACAACATATCCCGTTCCCGGTTCCGATAAAGTTGAAAAAATAAAATACGACCCCTTAGGGGAGGAAAATCTTTCGTCCTCCAAAGGCAAAGTATTTATAAACAACGAGCAGTACTTTGGCAACGTACCGTTATCGGCTTGGGAATTTTACATAGGCGGTTACCAGCCCGCGCAAAAATGGCTCAAGGACAGGAAGGGGCGCACACTAACCAACAGCGAAATTGAGCACTACCAGAAAATTATTGTTGCATTAACCGAAACCAAACGAATAATGGAGGAGATTGATAAAATAACTTTCTTTTGATATTAAATAATATTTAATATTTTTGTCCCAAATATTTACTAAATTTGGGACTAAGCACATTACGATAAATAATTTCAGTTGATATTGAGGAAGGATAAATGAATAAACTCGCCTACTTAGGATTCTTAGGAATGCTTGGTGTTTTGGGAACTATATTAAACGAGCCTTCTCTTTACGGCTTTTACGGTTTCTTCGGATTTTTCGGATTCTTAGGTTTCCATAAACACGATGATAAAGATAATAACAAGTGAAATCAAATTAAGCAATTTTATCCGCCGTTTGATTTTAACTTAAATCTATTTCTCCATCCGTCTCACTGATTTCCACTAACAACTGCTTCACTTTTTCAATCACCTGCGGTATCGTTTCTTTAATTTCCGGCGAGAGTTCCATCTGTATCGATTGAATGTTATCGATTGTTACGGTTATCAGATACATTAGCGGCAGACTGCCCAACACTGCGGCTGATTCGATTAAATCCCTTAAGCCGATATCGTGTGCACTCAACGATTTCGGAAAATCGGTTGCAAACTTCGGCTTTATTAGCGAGATGGTTCCCCCGGGCTGACTGTCCATTGTGGCATCTATCATAATAATTGTGGGATACGACTGAAGATACTCCAACAAGTGAAACCCGCCCGTTCCGCCGTCAAGCAGAGTTACGTTTCCGGGTAGTGCTTCCTTTTCCAGTGCTTTAATTACATGCACGCCAATGCCTTCGTCACCCATCAGCACATTGCCGATACCGAGAATCAGGATTTTATCTTCATTGCTCATTATTAATCCAACAACTAATTTTTACTAAAACGAAAATAAACAATGTTACGGTTAAAAATGAATTCAGCCGGCTAACCCTTCCCAATCAAATTAACTGTCCTCCCTTTTACAAATCGTTTTGGTTAATTTACATATTATAACCTTCGGGCTTAACTATAATATTAACAGAGGTCAATCATGTTTTATAGAAACATACTTCGAATGACAATAACGGCACTTTTTATTTTAAATATACCGCTTAACTTATTCGCTCAGGAAGATGATGAATTAAGCCATATACTAAGAGCGTACCCCGACTGGAAAACAAACTTCGATAAAAGAGCAATAGATATAAGCGAGCTTATTTCGGGCGGACCGCCGAAAGACGGAATACCTGCAATCATAAAACCCAAACTTATAAGCATCGAAGAAGCATCGGACTGGCTTGACGATGTTGAGCCGGTTATCGCGGTTGAAATAAACGGCGAAGCGAAAGCTTACGCACTGTCAATCCTTATCTGGCACGAAATAGCAAACGATGAAGTCGGCGGCGTTCCGGTTGTTGTTTCATTTTGCCCCCTTTGTTACAGCGGAGTGGTTTTTAACAGAAAGGTGCATGGCGTTGTTCCTTACTTCGGGGTTTCCGGTTTGCTCCGTAATTCCGATATGGTGATGTACGACGACATTACTGAAAGTTTCTGGCAGCAGTTTACCGGCGAAGCAATCGTGGGCGATATGGTCGGTACAGAACTCGAAATTATCCCGTCGCAGATAATTTCATTCGCACAATTTAAAGAAGCATATCCGAACGGTTTGGTTCTATCGAAAGAAACAGGTTTGAAGAGGGCTTACGGTTTGAGCCCTTACATCGGTTACGATGATATCGACCAGCAGCCGTTTTTGTATAAAGGCGAAATTGATGAACGCCTTCCGCCGAATGAAAAAGTAATCGGTATTAAAGATGATGGAATGCACAAGGCATACCCTTACACAATTACAATGGAAAAGCATGTTATTAACGATGTGATTGACGGAAAACCCGTAGTTGTATTTCACAGCAAAGGTGCTACTTCTGCTTTAGACGGAAAGTTTATCGCCGATTCGAAAGAAGTCGGTTCCACAGGTGCATTCAGCAGGGTTGTTGACGGAAAGACTTTAACTTTTAAATACGATGAAGATAGCAACCTGTTCATCGATAATGAAACAAACAGCAGGTGGAACGTACTGGGGCAGGCAATTGAAGGTAATTACAAAGGCAAACAGCTAACACGGCTTTTAGCCGGCGATTATTTTGCCTTTGCATGGTTCGCTTTTGTGCCCGATACCGAAGTTTATTCGGAAGCAGAAACAGAAGAATAAAATAATTAGAAGATTATTAGTGACATTGAAGAATATTTTTCTTATACTCTCGGTACGGGGGTTAACAAATAAAATAGGAGAGAGAGAACATGAATGAAAAACTATTTCCGCCGCTGCGGTTAGAGGACTGGAAAGATACACGGGATACTCTTCGAAAGTACTGCCGGATGATGGGCGCAATACGCGAAAAGATGAGCACACCTCACCCTCATTGGTGGCATATCAGTTTGCGAGTTTCGGAGAAAGGTTTAACCACAACACCTATTCCCAAAACCGGTAAATCATCAAACGATACTTTCGAAATGATTCTCGATTTAGCAAATCACAAACTTATAATCGAATCGAATTACAGGGAGATGCTGCAGGTAGCTGTAACCGGTCAATCGTTAAATGCGTTATGCAACGAAACCTGTTCTTTATTAAGAGACATTGGAATTAAAATTACCCACGACGATCGTATGTTTAACGACGGTACGCGCGGTAATTATGACCCTGCCGCTGCGGAAAATTATTGGAATGCAATAACCAAAATTGACAGAATATTAAACAGGTTCAGGGACGAATTAAACGGAGAGAAAAGTCCCGTACAGCTTTGGCCGCATCATTTCGATATGTCGATGAGCTGGTTTACAGGCAGACTTGTTCCGGGCAAAGACCCCGAAGATGCCGAAGCAT
>JAJRSV010000470.1 GCA_024278655.1 Bacteroidota bacterium
AGCAACATTCTGAAAGGCAGATAAATTTATGGTTCATAAAATGATAAAGATAAACGGTAAGTATGTTGATGTGGGAAAAGTTGAACTCGAATCCGGAGAAACAATTACCTGGGAACAACTGAAGCTTAAAGACCCGCCGCTAATTCCTTACGGTAGTTCTATCGAAGTCATTTTTTCTTTCGAAGAAAAAGATTACCTGTTAGGTAAAGACGGAATTGTTTGGGCAACTTATGATAAAAGACAGGCGGAAATAATTCAAACAACATTGCTTACGCAAAACATTGCCGTTGAGCTTGAAGAGGAAAATTTAGGCAATCATAACTTGTTTCTGCTTCGGGTAACAGAAAAAAAAGAAATGCAAAACGCAATCGATTTTATATGGAAAAGTCCCGGCGGATTGAACTTAACACCCGATTGGCATTATCGCAAAGGCGAAGAAAACAAAAGCTTTGAAAGATGGTTAAGTGGTTAGTTAATAATTTTAAAAGAAAGCGTTGCCAATAAAAAATATTATTTGATTATAAAGGAATGCCTTTGGGTTCAATGAAGGTCTTTCCGTACACAGTTAAAGAAAGTCACCTGGAGCAGGGAGATACGGTTTTATTGCTATCGGATGGTTTACCGGAGTTAACAAACGGCAGCAGCGAAATGTATGGCTACGACAGAACAGAAACAGAGTTCCATTCAATCGGCGAAAAAGAACCGGAAGAGATAGTTGATCATTTAAAGAACTCGGCATCGCAATGGATAAACGGTAAAGCACCGGATGACGACGTTACTTTTGTGGTCATTAAGGTTAAGTAGAAGTGAAAATTAAATGACAACTGGTTTTATGAAAGTTAAAGTTAAGATAATATTCAAAGGATAAGCAGGTAATGAAAAAACTATTCCAACAGAAAATAAAAATTATAATAACTGTTCTGATTTTGTCTTCATCGATCAATATTGCGCAGAGCAATTATAATTTCAGAAGATTTGCAGACTCGGAAAAATTATCGAGTGTTCAGGTTGAAGATTTTTTCCAGGACAGTTATGGGTTTATGTGGATTGTAACATCGGATGGTCTGAATCGCTATGACGGAAAAACCGTAAAGATATACAAAAACCAACCGGGTGATATTGAAACACTTCCGGATAATGCCGGTTATAAAATTGTTGAGGATTTGCAAAAGAATTTGTGGGTTTCCTGCTATAATGCGGTAGGTAAACTTGACAGGAAAACAGACAAATTTAAACGCTATGGACTTGATAATTTGCCATTTAAAAGTCCACCTGAATTTCTATCTTCTTTACTTGATGACGATGGCGGTATTTGGTTCACTGTTTCAAAACTCGGTGTTATCAGGTATAATAAAGCAATAGATGATTTTGAAAATATAAAACTCAGCAAAAATAATGATAACAAGGTTTGGGGCGAAGTTCATTCGATTGCACAGCTTAAAAACGGTGTTATCATCGTTGCAGATTTCAGTAACGGATTAAAAAAATATAATCCTGAAACAAATATGTTCGATCCTTACAATCTTAAACCGGGTTTCAGTCCTGAAAGTATTACGGTAATCCACGAAAGTAAAACGGGAAATATTTGGTTTGGGGGTAATAACATTATTATTAAGTACTCACCTACTCAATATATTTTTAATGAATATAACCTAACCGGATTTTCAAAAATTAAATCGAACTATCATCAGGTTTTAGGTATTATAGAGGATGATGACGATTATTTATGGATAAGCCAGCAGTCACATGGATTATTCAGAATAAATAAAAAATTTACTAATGCCGAACAGTTCGTTTATGATGCGGCTGCATTCGGAAACTTAATCGGGAATGGAATAACCGGTCTCTTCCTGGATAGATATGGTATAGTCTGGTTGTCATATTTAGGCGGGGGTATTCAGCAGTTAGACCTTAATGCAAATTCATTTGGTTTCACTCCGTTTGATATTCGTGATAAATCATTCAATAACCAGACAAGTGTAACACAAATAAAAGGTTCACCGTTAACTAATTCCGGTCTTATCGTTGGTACGGAAACAGAAGGCATTATAATTTATGATTCTGAAGCCAAGAAGTTTAATAATCTTAAACCGGATAAGAATTTCGAAAAAACTGATTCTAATATTTTTATTAATACAATAGACATCGATAACAATGGAAATACCTGGTATGCAAGCAATAACAATTTCTTAATAAAGTTCGATCACTTAACTGGAAAAGTAACATCCTTTAATCCCCCGTATTATAAAAATGTAGCTATACAAGTTAAAATAGAATCAATAAAAATTAATCCTTCAGGTAAAATATGGATCTCTTCCAACTTAGGCGTTGACATCTTTAATCCTTCGACAGGTAAGTTTAAACCGATTCCGCGAATAATGAATAAAAAGGTTAACAAAGTCTTAAAATCGTATATCACGGAAATCGTAAAAAGAAAAAAGCCACTATCTTCTATTCTTAAAGTTGGAGAAGGAGAAAACCTAGAAAAATCATTCAGTATCGAATCGAAACAAAAAGTTCTGCTAATAAATGTTGGCGAAGGCAGAGCTGTTCAGCAAATGATGTACGACTATGGCTCCTTGTCCAAAGAAGGTGGGAAAAATGTTTGGGCATTTGATGCTCTTGATAAAACCTTTTATGCAGGAGGTGGATTTAAAAACCGGATTAGTTTTAAATGTCTTGAACTGGATAAAGGAAAATATAATTTACACTTTCAATCCGATATCGGACATTCCTTCGGAAATTATAATACAATTGCAACTCCTGATTCCAACTGGTGGGGGATTCAGGTATTTACGATAACTGATGAAGAATTCGAAAGAATAAAAGAACTCAATGAAGAAGAAATTAATAAACATGGGTTCCTGCCCTTTGAGAGAGGAAA
Source organism: Bacteroidota bacterium (assembly GCA_024278655.1). Lineage (GTDB taxonomy): Bacteria > Bacteroidota > Ignavibacteria > Ignavibacteriales > Ignavibacteriaceae > BMS3ABIN03. The sequence continues at coordinate 2,885 of JAJRSV010000470.1, forward strand.
GGTAGTTGAGTTCAGTAAAAAGTACTCCAACATTGTTTGGGTTGGTACTTTTACAAACAGCTTCTTCAAATATAATTTGTCAAACGGTAGATACAAGCAGTATCACTTCGATGGAAATAATATTTCGGATGCAAGCCATTATATCAATTCTATTTATGAAGATTCGGACGGAATTCTTTGGGTTGGGAGCTATTCAAGCTTAATCAGGGTTAATCCCGATACAGATGAAATAAATGTTTATGCAACTCCCGATGGTCTTCCCGGTGGAATAATTTATAGCATTGTTGAAGATAATTATGGAGCACTGTGGATTCATTCATCCGGCGGATTATCGAAGTTAAATAAAAATGCTCCGCTCAACAAATATGTGTTTGTGAACTATGATTCTAAAGACGGATTGGAAGGACTTGCACATAATTTGGCTATCTGGAAAAATGAAAATGGTAAGATTTATTATGGCGGAAGAGGTGGAATAATTTCTTTTGTTTCGGGTAATGTAAATGTTACTAAGCCCGACATTGTTGTTTTTGATTTTAAAATTGATGATATATCAATATTCGCTGACTCTTCGAAAGTAAACCTTAAGCAGACTATTTTCGATTCTCCGCAAATTAATTTATCGTACTCCGAAAATAATATTTCATTTGAATTTGCCGCTATACATTTCTCAAGACCCGCTAAAAACAAAATTGCTTATAAGCTTGAAGGATTTAACAATAAATGGTACGAAACCGACAGGAACTTTGCATCATTTACAAACTTAGATCCGGGTGAATATACATTCATAGTTAAAGGTGCAAACGGCGACGGCATCTGGAACGAAGATGGAAGAAATATAAAAATTATTATCTCACCCCCCTGGTGGAAGACGACTTTTGCTTATGTGGGTTATGGATTTGTTTTGCTCGGGTTTGTATTTGGAGTTGATCGCTTGCAGCGGAGACGATTGCTTGCAAAGACAAGAGAACGAGCGCGAATAAAAGAATCGGAAATGCGCGCACAGATTGCCGAAGCGGAAAACGAACGTAAAACAAAAGAACTTGAAGAAGCACGACAACTTCAGCTTTCGATGCTGCCGGAAGACTTACCGAATCTTCCCAATCTCGATATTGCAGTTTTTATGCAAACGGCAACAGAAGTAGGCGGAGATTATTATGACTTTCACGTTGGAATGGACGGAACACTTACAGTTGTAGTTGGCGATGCAACGGGACACGGAATGAAGGCAGGAACATTGGTAACAACTACCAAAAGTATGTTCAATATACTTGCGCCAAATCCTGATATCCTGACAACATTTTCTGAAATGTCACGTGTTATTAAAGGAATGAAGTTCCATCAATTATCAATGTGCCTGCTGCTGCTTAAGATAAAAGGAAACGAGTTGTTGGTTTCGTCAGCAGCAATGCCGCCGGCACTGATTTATCGGAAGAAGAATAAGGCGATAGAAGAAATATTTATGAAGGGAATGCCGCTCGGCTCGATGAATAACTTCCCGTATACAATTAAAGAAAGTCATTTGGAGCAAGGCGATACAATACTATTATTAAGTGACGGCTTGCCTGAGCTTACAAACGGCAGTAATGAAATGTACGGCTACGACAGAACAAAAACCGAGTTTCATTCGGTCGGAGAGGAAGAGCCGGAAGAGATAATAAATCATTTAAAGAATTCCGTATCGCAATGGGTGAACGGCAAAGCACCTGATGACGATGTGACTTTTGTAGTGATAAAAATGAGATAAGTGTTGCAGTCCGTCTTTCGAATCGGGACGGTGCTGTTCATATAAATAACTTGACGTTCCCACTGCCGAAGGCATTCCTTCGGGAAGAAAGTGGGAAGCTCAGGAATGATTTAAGCGATTCCGGGTCTCAGCTTCGCTGCATCCGGTTTGCCTGCTTCAAGCAGGAATGACCTGGCTAAAAAATATAAACTAATAAAGAAATATTATATGAAGCTCATAAGAAATTTTACTGTTATCTTAATTTATCTGCTGTCGGCTATCACTGCAAATGCCCAAACCAAAATTAAAACCGAAGCGAACGCTGATATTGTGGTATATACGAACAAGGATGGTTTGCCGACGACTAATTTCTCGAACATTGTGCAAACTAACGATGGATATCTCTGGATATCGGGAATTGAAGGAACTTACCGCTTTGACGGTTATGAGTTTGAAGAAGTTGGAAAAGAATACGGTGTTCCTGAAATGCAGGCGGTGTATTATGATTCACTGAAGAATACACTATACTTTGCTTCACCTGCCAAATTTGTGATCTTCGACGGGGATCAATTTAAGGTTTTTGGAAAAGATGAAGGTTATACAATTAATGGGCAGGATGGACAAACAGTTAATTTTGTTCGTGCTGACAGCAAGGGGCGAATTTGGATTGGTTCATCTACGCCTTTTATTGATAAAGAATTTAACGGTGGATTAACAAAATATGAAAACGGAAAATTTACTGTTTATGACTCAACCACATTTCCGTTACATAATGCCAGCGATTTTATTGAAACACCTTACGGCGACTTAATTTTTTCTTCCTTCGGTAGGAACACAAGCACTTATGAATCGGCATATATTGCTTTATATAAAAACGACAAGTTCAAACGTATCGATGAATCGGAGGGTGTAGAATTACAAAATGCTGCATTAATTAACCGTGATTTAAACAAAACAATTGATGAAGAAGGTAATACCTGGATAGCATTTTCAGGCATAATTATTATAGCCGATGAAGTTTCAATTACAAAATCGGGAGTGCTGATGTATGACGGAGAATCATTTCACGAATTTCCCGGATTAAAATCTTTTTTGGGGGAAGCACGCGGAATAGCTTCCGTACATTATAATCCGGCTGATGATAAAATTTATGCAACGACATATAATCCCGGTTCGGAAAATTTTAATCGGAATAATAAAACAATTTATGAATTAGATGGTGATCATTGGATTAATTCGGATATCATTAAAAGTATAGGTTCCATACAAAACTTAAAAACCGGAAAGACGTTACACGATATTTCATACGTATTTACGGTTTTTATCGATAGTAACAAGTACTTCCCGGAGATGTTAAGCTTTATAGTAACAGATAAGGTTCTGGGTGGTCAGGGCACCAAATATCAAAACCAGTATTTTACTTACAATAATGATAAATGGTTGAAAACAGAAGCAACTACAGGCGCTCCGATAAAAGAACTTAAAAACGGTTTGCTAATGAATACACTGAACGGTTTCGGTGTTTATTACCCGAAAGATTTTAAGTTGTTTACTGAAAAAGATGGTTTCCTTCTCCCGGGTAGTTTTATTCCTTCTCTCTTTACCGATAAAAACGGTATCGTTTGGATTTCCTACTCGCTGGGTGATTTACCTGCTTATTTGGGATTGAGTGAGGTTGGTATAAATATATGGGACGGTAAAAAGCTGCACACTATAACCGAAAAAGATGGTCTTTCAGGCAATGCAACTTTTATTACTTTTCAGGATAACGAAGGACGAATATGGATTCCTACTACAAAAGGAGTAACACTTTGCCGTGAAATTCAAAACAGCTAAGGTGAATGGATTTTTAAATTTGAAAAGATTGAAAGCGATAAATCAAAAAATTATAATACAACTAAATTACTTGAAACTTCAAAAGGCGAAATTTATGCATGGCAAACAGCAGTAGGAACGGTATTTGGTGATTACACATCCTATTTTTATCTGGGAAAGTTTGACGGTGAAAAATTTATCGAAATCCCGTCGCCGTTTGATGAAAATTTTTTAAAGAAGCAAACACAATTTTTTGAGTTAAGAGAAAATCCCGATGGTAACCTTTTACTCGAAGGAATATTTGCAGATAAATTAACCGGACTTACAACTGCTAAAACTTATGTGATGGTTTATGACGGTAAAAGCTGGGCTAATGCTCCCGACACTTGGGAAGTTCCCGAAGATCAGCTTCATTATGTGGGCACGCTTGATAATGGTATGTACTACTTAACAGTAAACGGTTTTTATAATTTTGATGGTAAAAAGTTTGTTAATCTGATTGACAGCGTTGATGCGAATGCAGATTTCCGCTTACTTAAAGGAGCAAGTGTTGCCGGTACTAAAACAGATAATCAGGCAGACGGAAAACTTTATATAAGATTAAGAAACAGGGGACTTGTAATTTTCGATGGAATCAATCTGAATTTTTATACAAAAAAAGACGGGCTTCCGTCGGCGAATCTATACAATCCAAATCCTGACCACAAAGGTAGTATGACGTTTTCCCATCCTTCGGGGGCTCTTATAGTTAAAGATAATAAATTTCAAAATTACTACGATGACGGAGGTAACGTAACAGGCGGTGCGAACGTAACCACTCTCGATGGTGAAGGTAATCTTGTTATGCATTACAGGGGTATAGGATTATTAATTAAAAAACAGGATCATAAAACATACCCGTTAAAATTATCATCAGTCTCTATCGATACAGCATCATATTTTTATAACTTTCCGACCAATTTCTCTCATACTGAAAATTCGTTCGTTTTTAAATTTGCCGCATTGAATTTTAAAGATCCTAAACAGACCAACTACGAATACATTCTGGAAGGATATGATAAAGATTGGTCGCTGCCCGGTAACTTTTCATTCGCTCAGTATCAAAATCTGCCACCCGGTGATTATACGTTTCGTGTAAAAGGTATAACTTCCAACGGAATAAAAACAAATGATGCGACTTATGCTTTTGTTATAACTCCACCGTTCTGGAAGACGTGGTGGGCTTATACTTTTTATGTGCTATTTGTTGTTGTTGGACTATATAACTTGCGTAGAATTGAAAGGCGTAAAATGAAGTTGAAGGAAACAGAGAGAGTCAGGAAAGAAAGAGCGGATGCAAGATTGAAAGAAGCCGAACTCCGCGCTCAATTATCCGAAGCTGAAAATGAGCGTAAAAGCATAGAGCTCGAAGAAGCACGGTTGTTACAGCTATCGCTGCTTCCGCACGAACTGCCTAAGCCTCCGAATCTTGATATTGCAGTTTACATGAAAACAGCCACTGAAGTCGGTGGAGATTATTACGACTTTTCGGTGGCACTCGACGGTTCGCTTAATGTTGCAATTGGCGATGCAACAGGGCATGGGATGAAAGCCGGCACGTTGGTTTCTTTAATGAAGGCATTGTTCACGACGGATTCGGTAAAATTGGAAATAGATGAATTTTTTAGTTCTTCGAATGAAGCGCTGAAAAAAATGAGAATGGAAAGAGTTATGATGGGCTTTGCAATGATTAACATTAAAGAGAACAGAGCTAAATTAATCAACGCCGGAATGCCCCCTGTTTACTATTATAATAATAAAACAAATCAGGTTGAAGAAATAGCTGTTCATTGCATGCCGCTTGGTGCTTTATCTTCAACAGCTTTTCAGACCAGGGAGTTTAATCTGTACCCGGGCGATGCAATACTTATGATGAGTGACGGTTATCCTGAACTGAGTAATGGAAACGATAAACAATTAGGTTATGAATTTGTACAAAAATCATTTGAAAAAGTAGCGGAAAAGCAACCGGAAGAAATTATCGATTACTTAACAACCGAAGGTTTCCGGTGGGCAAACAGCAGCGACCCTGATGACGATGTCACCTTCGTCGTTATTAAGTTCCGGTAAATTTCAATCGCTGAACCGTTGGTAACTTACCGTTACGGAAAGTGAAAGTGTGTATAATATAAATGAAACAAAAAATCTTTGAATAATTAAGGTGTTCAAATGGAAATGTTAAATCAAATACTTAATATCGATTCCAACTATATCATAATCGGTTTGTTCGTATTCTTTTTCACTCTTGAACAAATATCAGTTACACCGTTTAAGTTCGATAAACGGCTGAAACATTCCCTGCATAATCTTATGTTTCAGGTTGTGCTGGTAGCTGCTAATTTCCTTTTTGCAATCTTTCTTGTTTTCGTAATGGACTGGTTGAGTGAAAACCGTATCGGACTTTTCTACTACGTTGATATACCTTACGTTGCTAAACTTTTCATTGGTGTTGCTCTATACGATTTCACTTCATATTGGGTTCACAGGTTAACACACAAAGTTCCTGTTCTTTGGCGGCTGCATCGTGTGCATCACAGCGATAGCAGTATGGATTCTTCAACTTCTTTCAGGTTCCATCCTATTGAAACACTATTTGTGTTTGGTATTGGTGATATTATATCATCGGCGGTTTTTGGTACGGGCTTATTGGCATTGACGCTATATTATTTTATTCTGAACCTGTTCCTTTTTCTTGAGCATTCGAACCTTAAATTTCCTGCTTGGCTCGATTCTACTTTAGGGTGGATTTTCGTTACACCAAATCAGCATAAAGTTCATCACGAACAAAACCAGTTCTATACCGATTCCAATTTTGCAGATATATTCATTTTTTGGGACAGGATATTTGGTACGTATAAATACCTGCCGGTAGAGAAAATTAATTATGGATTGAAAGAATTTGATGATGATAAAAAGCAAACATTTTGGTACCTGATAAAGAGTCCTTTTATAAATATAAAACGGGTTGGTTCAGATAATCTATAAATAAGTAAAATATCCGGTCTGCAATCATAATCTTATCTTCGGGTTTAAATCATTCAATATTATGATATGGAAATAAAATGAAAGCAAAATCAATAAAGGGTAAATCGTCCGAAGAAATTAAAACTGCATTGCAGGAAAGCATGGCAGATGGTTTTAAGCCAACAATAGCCATTGTATTTATCTCCATCAAACAAGATAGAAAAGCTGTGTGTGAATTACTTAATAGTAAAGGAATCGATGTTATTGGAGCTACTTCTTGTGGTTTGTTCATCAATGGGTTTGAGGACGGCTATGAAGGTGAAGGATCTACCGTAATAATGCTTTTAGAAATGGAAAGGAATAACTATTCAATATTGTTTGAAGATATCGGTGAGCGAAGCCTGGAAGATGCAACAAGTAATATGGTAAAAAATGCCTTCGGTAAATTTAAGAAGCCCGCTTTTGTTCTAATGACAACACTACTAACTACTGACGGCAGATTGCTGAATGGTGAGGGTATGGTGAAGTTTATCGAGAAACTTGCTGGTCCGGACATTACTATGTTTGGCGGTATGGCAGGTGATGATTTATCCTTTTCCGGTACCTGGGTTTTTGCAAACGATAAATCGACAGATTATGGAATGACTGCGCTTGTATTGGATGAAGAAAAAATTGAACTGCATGGTCTTGCTTTCTCAGGATGGAAACCAATGGGTGTTTCCCGCACAATAACGAAGAGTGAAGACAACCTGATTTTTTCTATTGATAATCGTCCTGCCCTTGAAATGTATTTGCACTTACTTGGTCAGGAAATTACTTCCGCAGACGATCAAATTGATTTTTTCGACAAAATAGGTGTCCATTATCCCTTCCAGATTGAAAGAGAAAACCGTGAACCAAAGATGTGTAATCCCATTGGGTATGATAAAGAAAAGGGTGCACTAATTTGTGAATCAAATGTTGTACAAGGTTCAAGATTCCGCTTTTCAACTCCCCCTGATTTTGACATAATTGATACTGTAATTAAGAAGGCAGACGAATTAAAAAATGAAACCGATAAAGATGCAGACGCTGTGCTGATTTTTTCCTGCGCTTCAAGACTCAGTGCTTTAGGTCCGCTTGCACAAAAAGAAAATGAAGGATTGGCAGAAGTTTGGAATGCCCCAATGGCTGGCTTTTATACTTACGGTGAATATGGAAGAGCGGTAAACGGTAAACACGAGTTTCACTCAACAACCTGCAGCTGGGTTGCATTAAAAGAAAAATAAATTACCAAAGAAGGTTTTAACAATGAAAGCAAAATCGATTAAGGGTAAATCAGCCGAAGAAATTATAATTGCATTGCAGGAAAGCATGGCAGATGGTTTTAAACCAACACTGGCTATTGTTTTTTTATCCATCAAACAGGATAGGAATGCTGTTTGTGAAATTTTGGATGAAGAAAACATTGCTGTATTTGGTGCTACAACTAACGGTGAATTTATTGACGAAGAACTGGAGAAAGGTTCCATAACGATACTGTTGCTCGATATTAATCAGGAGTATTTTCAAATCTTCTTTGAGGAATATCCCGATAAAAATTATCGTGAAGTAACAAAGTCAATTGCACAAAAAGCATCAGAAAAATTTACGCAGCCGGCATTCCTGATTGCAGGCAGCAGTATGGAAACCGATGCGGAACAACTGCTGCTTGGTTTTGAAGATATATGCGGCAAACAAGTAAACGTGTTTGGAGGAATGGCAGGCGACGATTATGCTTTTACTGAACAGTTCGTTTTTGCCAATGGGAAATCGAGCAATGTGGGTGTTATTGTTCTTACTCTCGACGAAGATAAAGTTATTATTAAAGGTAAAGCTACCTGCGGATGGAAAGCCGTGGGTACCGAAAAAACCGTAACTAAAAGTGAAGGTAACCATGTATATACTGTAGATAATATTCCGGTGCTCGAGCTTACGGTTAAATACGGCGGTATGAAAAATCTTTCAAAGGAGAGCAGGGAAGTAGCACTCGAAATAGCAACAACATTACCAATTCAATTGCAGCGGGAAGAAGGCGACCCGATAATGAGACCCGGTCTCGTAGTTGACTGGGACGACGGTTCCTTTTACTGCAGCGGTTCGGTTCCGCAGGGTTCTAAAGTAAGATTTTCTCTTCCTCCCGATTTTGATGTTATGGAAGAGGTAATTAAAGGCGCTGCAGAAATGAAAGAAAATGAAATGCCTGAAGCGGATGCATTAATTGTATTTAGCTGCGCAGGAAGAATTCTTGCATTCGGTCCGATGATGAATATGGAAATTGAAGGAGTAAATAAAATATGGAATGTTCCTATGGTGGGAATGTTCTCGAATGCGGAACTTGCAAGGGCAACCAACGGCAACCTCGAAATGCACAATCTTACAACCTACTGTGTAGTGCTGAAGGAAAAGCATTAAATGAACAACGATCTGAAAACCATATTAAGTATTATTGAAAACTCCGAAGCGCTGAATGAACAGGACAAAAGCTCTATCGTTAAAGCAGTAAAAGGTGTTGATAAAGAACTGACTGTTTTAGAATTTAAGCTGGACAGAACTGAAAAAGTAAAACGAACCACAAGCATACTTTTAGAAGAAACCATTGAGGAATTAGAGAAGAAAAGAGAAGCCGTAGAAGTTCAGTCAAAGTTAATCGAAGAAGAAAATAAAAGAAAATCGGAAGAGCTTGAAGAAGCCCGCCAGCTTCAGCTTGCAATGCTTCCTAAACAGCTTCCTCAATTACCAAATTTGGATATTGCGGTTTATATGCAAACGGCAACAGAAGTCGGTGGAGATTACTATGACTTTCACGTTGGAACGGACGGAACTCTTACAGCGGTTTGCGGAGATGCTACCGGACATGGTTTGAAAGCCGGAACGGTAGTTACAATTACAAAAAGTCTTTTTAACAATTTAGCTTCGGATGAAAATATTTTGAATAGTTTCTCAAAAATTTCCCGTGTAATAAAGGATATGAAATTCCGGCAGTTAGCGATGTGTTTAATGCTCCTGAAAATTCGGGGTAATCGTTTGTGGTTATCATCTGCTGCAATGCCGCCCGCACTAATCTACCGCAAAAGTAATAAAGCAGTCGAAGAAATATTTATCAAAGGAATGCCGTTAGGTTCTATGAATAACTTCCCGTACACGATTAAAGAAAGTTATTTGGAACAGGGAGATACAATTCTTCTCTTAAGCGACGGTTTGCCCGAACTGACAAACGAAAGAAACGAAATGTACGGTTACGACAGAACAAAAACAGAATTTCACTCGGTTGGAGAAAAGGAACCGGAAGAGATAGTTAATCATTTAAAGAACTCTGCATCACTATGGTCTAACGGTAAAGCACCCGACGATGATGTTACATTCGTTGTTATCAAAGTAAAACAGAGTAATAGTAAAATTTAAAAACTCAATTACATTTTAAGTTCGCGGTGTGGTTGAAGACGAAGCCGGAATGCCGACATAACGATTGTTGTAATAAAAGTAAAATAATTATAATAGATAAAAATTATGAATACAGAAAAAGAAATATTGCTTAATGAAACATACAACAAGTATATCCAAACCAGTCTGGAAGACCTCCCCCTGGATGAAATAGATGAGTTTATCGATGAAGAAATTATGGCGTATGGTACTGCCATTGACGAAAAATTGATTTCGATTTCGGGTTATCGTGAACTTATAAACAATCAAAGGGAACAGGTTAAAAATTTCGATGATTTTAGCTATGATATTACGCCGGTGATTAGAAAAATACTAACCGATGAAAGTGCTGCCCTTTTTATTGATGAAATTACTTTGACGATGCTTGTGAATAATGAAACAAATAAATTGTTTCTCAGACTGACTACGGTTTTAGATTATAGAGAAGAAAAATGGGTGGTGATTCACTTCCATGGATCATTGGCTGAACATATAGCAGGTGAAAATGATCCGTGGCACGTCGAAGAATGGAAAAAGAAAAATGAAGAGTTGGAAAAATTAGTTTCGGAAAAAACCATTGACCTTGTTAAAAAAAACCGTGAACTTGAAATTGAAGCTGCCCTCGAAAGGGTTAGAGCCAGGGCAATGAGTATGAGGCAATCTGATGAGTTACAAGAACTGGTATCTGTGGTTTTCCATGAATTAACAGCATTGGATATTCAGCTAACTCGTTGCATAATTTGGATTTTTAACCCTGACGATTTTTCCTCAAGAATATGGATGGCAAATCCTGAGGACGAATTAAAACCCCGTAGTTTTTATATTCCGTTTCATAAGCATAAAACGTATGAAGCATTAATTAAGGCATGGGAAGAGAACCTTGGTATTTGGGAATATGATTTAAAGGGTGAAACTAAAACATCCTGGGATAAAATACTTTTTACTGAAACCGAATTGAAAAATTTACCGGATGTCGTTCAACAGGCAATGAAAGAGCCGGACAGGGTTGTTATTACTGCTACATATAATAATTTTGGTACATTACAGACAGCCGGGCTTGAATCGCTCTCCGAAGAGCAGTGTAATATACTCCAACGTTTTGGTAATGTATTCGATTTAAGTTACACCCGTTTTAATGATTTGAAGCAAGCCGAAGAACAGGCAAGAGAAGCACAAATTGAATTGGGGTTGGAAAGAGTTCGTGCAAGAGCTATGGCTATGCAGAAATCCGAAGAATTATCCGAACTGGTTGATACTGTCTTTAAAGAACTGACAAAACTTGATTTTGCGCTATCCTGGTGCATCATTAACATAATAGATGAAAGTTCACTATCGAATATGGTTTGGGCAACAAACCCGAATATTTATGAAGCCCCGGATTCTTATCACATGAAATTTGAAGATTATCCTTTCCACGATGCAATGATGAAGGGCTATAAAGAACGCGCAACTAAATTTATATATGTTATGGAAGGGACAGAAAAAAAGGTTTATGACGAATATTTATTTAATGAAACGGAATTCAGGAAAGTTCCTGAAGAAGCACAAGTAGCTTCAATAGCAATGAAAAAATATATTTGTTCTTTTACTTTCAGCAATTTCGGAGGATTACAAACCGTTGGTGAAGAGCTACTATCAGATGAGAACCTCGACATTCTTAGCCGATTCGGAAAAGTATTCGATTTAACATACACCCGCTTCAATGATCTGAAACAAGCAGAAGCACAAGCCCGCGAAGCACAAATTGAAGTAGCACTTGAAAGAGTAAGAAGCAGAAGTATGGCTATGCATAGCAGTGATGAACTGGTGGAAGCGTCAGATGTTATGTTTGATGAAATGAAAAAACTGAAAATAGATACCATTCGTATTGGCATTGGCATTATTGATAGTATTAAAAATTCTGTAGAGGTCTGGTCAAGATCTGAAATAAAGGGGCGGGTGGAAAATGAAATTCTTGGAGTTGTTCCTCCGGGTGTCCATCCTATTTTTGATAAACTGGTAAAAGCGTGGAAGGAAAATAAACCTTACTTTTCCAGTGAACGTGTGGGCGATGAAGTTAGAGAATATTATGAAAAATTATCTGCTTGTCTTTCGTATCCTCAACCAGTTAAATTTAATAAACGCGAAACTATGACTGCATTCTTTTTTGCGGAAGGTTCGCTTAATGTAATATCGCTTAAACCTTTAAAAGAAGAAGAATGCAATATTATGGTTCGCTTTGCCCGCGTTTTTGGGCAGATGTACCGGCGTTTTCTCGATCTGAAGCAAGCTGAGGAACAAGCCCGTGAGGCACGGATCGAAGCCGCTCTCGAACGGGTGCGCAGCAGAACGATGGCGATGCAGAGAAGTGAAGAACTGTCAGAAGCCGCTTCATTATTATTTAACCAAATAGCAAACTTGGGTACTAAAGCCTGGTCAAGCGGTTTTCAAATCTGGAATGCTGATGAAATCTCAACGACTGCCTGGATGAGTGCACCGGATGGAGGATTTCTGACTCCATTGAGGTTGCCACATACAGAAGACCCTTATTTCAAAAGAATATATGATGCCAGACACAGACCCGAAGGTTTTTTCGTTATGGAATCCGGTGGTAATGAACTGAAAGAAACATACAGATATATGTTTAGCATTCCCGAATGGAAAAAAACCTTTGGTGATATCGAGGAATCCGGATTTCCAATACCAACTTTTCAAATGACGCATTGCGTCTTTTTTCCACATGGGTATTTAATGTTCATTACGTACGAGCCCTGTCCGGAAATGTGGGACGTTTTTAAACGCTTCGGTAAAGTTTTTGAACAGACCTATACCCGTTTCCTCGATCTGAAGCAGGCAGAAGCACAGGCAAGAGAAGCACAGATTGAAGCGGCATTGGAAAGAGTTCGGAGCCGGTCGCTTGCCATGCACCAAACTTCCGAATTGCAAGAGGTGATTCACACTGTCCATAACGAGCTGCTCAATCTGAATCTTTCGATTGATGGAGGCTCCTTTGTAGTCATCAATGATGATATTAGAACTGAGTTACGCTGCTGGGGTTCAGGTGGTACTGCTAATACATCAGAGGAAGTGCTGGTACCACATTTTGATATGCCTTTTTGTACAAACTTAAT
>JAJRSV010000471.1 GCA_024278655.1 Bacteroidota bacterium
CGGGTCCCGGATAAAAAGCAGTATATCCAAACGGTTTTGTTGCTGCTGCCCGTATAACTTCCCATATATCAATATCCATCCGGTCGAAGACCATTTTCAACTCGTTGACCAAAGCAATATTAACAGATCTATAGATATTCTCAAGCAGTTTAGTTGCCTCTGCCGCTCTTGGCGATGAAACCGGTACGGTTTGAACTATAACATGATCATAAAGAGCTTTTGCAACTTTTAAACAATTTTCGGTTACTCCTCCTATTACTTTAGGAATTGTTGATGTTGAGTACTTCGGATTATTTGGGTCTTCTCTTTCGGGACTAAAAGCCAGGTAGAAATCTTCTCCCACTTTGAATTTCCCGTCACCGGCAGCTTCCGCATTTTCGAACAATGGTAATAACACTTCTTCGGTGGTGCCGGGATAGGTTGTCGACTCAAGAGTAATGAGCTGATCTTTTCTGAGATACTTGGCAATTGTTTTAGCAGTGCTTTCTACGTAAGTCATATCAGGTTCGCGATGTTCATTAAGTGGCGTGGGAACACAGATGATGATTGCATCCGTTTCCGTAAGCCTTGAGAAATCTGTCGTCACATCAAGATTACCGGTTTTGAGTGATTCTTCAATCCTGTTCTCCTTAATGTGTTTTATATAGCTCTTTCCTTTTTGTATTAAATCTATTTTCATCTTGTCAATATCAAAACCAATTGTCTTAAATCCTTTAAGAGCAAATTCAATACTCAGTGGCAAACCCACATATCCCAGACCGATTACTCCAACTTTAGCTTTCTTAGCATTTATTTTTTCCAGAAGTTCCATTTTTATTTCTATTTAATTAATGATTGGTAATGAGTTAAAATAATGATGCAAAGATTTGCAATTATAAGAACTAAAACGTCTCAATTTTAATGCCTGTAACATATTGTTTTTAATAAATTTAAACCGTTGCAAAACCCGGATCTGTCTCAAACTGAGAGCCGATGCGTTTTTTTATTACACCAAATATCAGTTTGGTCAGGTACCAAAGCAAAGAGCATTAGAACGTAATTAATTGTTACACTTAAAAAATGTGAATCAAAATATAGTTAATTTGTCTGAAATAACAATTTTTTCTGCTGACAGAAAAAAAAATTTAATGCGGTTGTTTTTTTGTAGGTTAGTAAGAATTTTTTTTATCTTTGGTTTGGAATTTGCCGTAAAACCTTATTAATCATTTAAATGAACGTCTCATTATTCTGAACTCAGAAAGAGCCCATTAAATTAGTACAGTCGTTTATTCAGCATAAATAATAATATTTCATCGGCAGTTTAATCAGAGACCTTTATTATTTAACGTACAACTTTTTGAAGTTATAACAATAACACATGTTCAAAAACTTTATGAAGAATATTTTCTACAATTTTATTTTTTTAACAATATTATTATATTCGTTATCAATTGATATTACCTATGCTCAGGAAACGGTAAGGATAATGACTTACAATATTCTCGAGTATCCGAATACGGCATCCGGTGGCGATACTACAACGAGAAATCCATATTACAGAACAATTATAAAAAACACCCAACCCGATATATTAGTTGCTCAGGAAATATTAAATAAAGCACACGCCGATAGTTTCCTTACAAAAGTTATGAACAGTTCCGGTAATATATATACTATGAGGGGTTTTATATTAAACCCTGATGATCCGAATGATAACAATGCGCTTTATTATAATAAATCGAAATTTGACATAATTGATAGCAGTGTGGTTATCAGCAATGGTAATCATCCAACCTATCAGTATCAACTTTACCATAAAATTACAAGAGATACCCTGATATTATTTAACACACATTTTAGTTCATCCGGCGGTGGCGGAGCTTCTCAAAGAGATGTGGAAGCTGCTGCTATAAGAGGGATAACGGATGCTTTACCAGGCGGCACATACTTTATTGATGCTGGAGATCATAATCTTTCCGGTGCCGGTGAAACTGCATATGTAACGTTAACAAATCAATCGGCATCGGGATATTTAATTGATCCTCAAAATTTAGGTTCGGAGCCGGATTGGAGCAAAGCCTCTCTGACTGAATATAATACGTTTTCAACCCGTATGGGTAATTGGTTCGGAAAAGGGAGCGGTATAGGATTGGATGAGAGATTGGATCTGATTTTCTTTTCCCAGGCAGTAAACGATTCCGGTGGGATTACATTGGAACCAAACACATATACCGAATATGGCAACGATGGTTTGCACAACAATATTAGTATAAATAATAATGGTTCCACCGGAGATACAAATCAGGTTGTGTCGCAAACTGTTGCAGATGCACTTTATTATGCATCCGATCACCTGCCTGTTTATGCCGACTTTTTCTTCGGTTCGCCTGGACCGGGCAACATTATATTTACACAGGTTGGTGCAGATGACCCGGATGTAATTGAGTTTCTTACATTGGTTAGAATGGATTTAACTAAACTTAAAATTACAAACAACAGTATTGACATAAATGGAAATTTGAACTCAGGAGGAGGAACTTTCGATCTGAGCAATACAAACTGGAAAGATGTTCCCGGCGGTACGTTTGTAAGGCTGGGCTCGGGCTTAACAAATGATAACGATCCGAGTGACAGAATTCTTCAATATAACGGAACCGGAAGCGGAACTTTACCAAACCTGGATGATGTAAACGGAGACCAGTTAATTGCATATACAAGTTCTTCTTCAACTCCATATTACATTACGGGAATTAACTGGGGCAATGCAGGTTGGTTAACCGGACCGGGCAATTCTTATTCACCGGGAACCATTTCGGATGTGGAACTTGGTCAGCTCGACAATTATTATTTCAGCGGTACGGTTGACGGAGATGCCGATGTAACCAGGACTGCTATAACAAACGCAAGTAACTGGACCGGGAGCGATACAAGAATCGGATACCAAAATCTTACCGGAAGTATCGGTAATGCAGCATTACCTGTTGAACTTGCATTCTTTTCAGGAGTACTTAACGATAATAGAATCGAACTGCGCTGGAGAACAGAAACGGAGGTTAACAATTATGGATTCGATGTTGAGCGTGCAACGGATAATACCGATTGGGTAACACTTGGATTTGTAGAAGGCAACGGAAATTCCAACTCACCCAAATATTACAGCTTTACCGATTCGGATATAGGTGAGGCGGGAACATATTATTACAGACTAAAGCAGATTGATAACGACGGAACGAATGAATATTCAGATATTGTATCGATAACCGTAGGCGTTCCGAATCAGTATTACTTAAGTCAGAATTATCCTAATCCGTTTAATCCTACAACAAGAATAGACTTTAAGCTGCCTGAGAAACAATTCGTAAGTCTGAAGGTTTACAATATGCTTGGTGAACTGATAGACGTATTAGTGAATGAAGAAAGAGATGCCGGAAGTTACTCGGTAACATTTAACGCCACAAACCTGCCGAGCGGAGTTTATATATATCGTCTGGAGACTACAGGATTTGTCCGGAACCGTGTAATGACTTTGTTGAAATAATAGCTGCGGTTAAAGCTACTTTACTTTATTCTTCTTCGCGTTCGATATTTTAACAGCTCTCCAAATAAGATAGATGCCTCCCAGCACAAACGGGATGCTTAGTATCTGTCCCATATCCAATACTAATCCTCTTTCAAACGGTTCCTGGACTTCCTTGAAAAATTCAACAAAAAATCTGAACCCGAAAACCAAAATTAAAAACAGTCCGAAGAGAAATCCGTTTGCAAGCTGTTTGTATTTGTTTTTATACAAGTAGAATAAAATTAAAAAGATAATAAAGTATGCTATCGATTCGTATAGCTGCGAAGGATGGCGGGGAACATTATCTACTCTTGTAAAGATGAACGCCCACGGCACATCGGTCGGCTTTCCTATTATTTCGGAGTTGAATAAGTTTCCCAAACGGATAAATGAACCGCCGAGAGCCACCACAATCACTAATCTGTCGAATAGCCAAAGGTAGCTTTCTTTTTTCTTTTTCGTGTAAAGATACATCGCTATTAAAATACCAATTGCAGCACCGTGGCTCGCAAGTCCGCCTTCCCATATTTTTAATATCTCAATCGGGTTGGATAAATAATATTCCGGATTGTAAAATAATGTGTGACCCAATCTTGCGCCAATAACCGTTCCGAGAATCATATAAACCGCTAACTGTTC
>JAJRSV010000472.1 GCA_024278655.1 Bacteroidota bacterium
CGTAGTTCAGTTTGGTTAGAACGCCTGCCTGTCACGCAGGAGGTCGCGAGTTCGAGTCTCGTCGGCCCCGCAAAGCTCAGAGAAAATATCTGGGCTTTTTCATTTTAAAGAACTTAGGGAAGTAGTACAGCCTGCCTGCCGTCAGGCAGGTTTGGTTAGAACGTCCCGACTTTCAGTCGGGAAGGTCGTCCCGATTCGTGTCGGGATCAGCCCCGCAAAAGCTCAGCAAAAAGCCGGGCTTTTTTCATTTTAAAGATGCCGAATCGTAAATCCATCGTGGAGGTTTTGTTAGAACGCGGGATGACCAAATGTAGCACAGATTACTAATCTGTGCTGCCAAATACGTAAAAATGTTTTTAGTGGAAATAAAATTCTTCTGGTAGAATGAATAAACTGGTTTTTGGTCAGCCCACTTTTCCGGTATTTGGAATCCAGGGTGACAAAACCATGCTTTTGTAATAACCCCGTAATACTTCTTTTTTGCTGTTAAAATAACGGTACTTGTATCAAAATTCTTGAAATAATCAGATGTTTCAGCAAATCTTGGTCTTGATTTTAAAAATATATTTATTTACGTTGTAACACATTTTTGTGATTGACAAGTTTTTTCAAGTTCTTGCTTTTGTTCTGATGTATGGTTTTTTCTTCAAGTGAGTCTACACTCTTGTTTCACACCTCTTAAATTTTTCACATCAGGGATTGTCATCCGGTTTTCAATTTTTACTTTAATGTTCAGTAGTAACTGTATGGACTATTTAAAGAAGTATATTTTTTAATTATACATACGAGGAGGCAAAATGAAAACTATGTTCACATTTCTTGTTTTTATTTTCTTGTTTGAAACTGCACAATCACAGGAAATAGATGCAACGCTTTCGGGTAATACTTCAAGCGAGGGATTATCTGTAAAAAACCTTTCCGGCTCAACACTTTTTAGAGTTAACGGATTGGGTAACGTGGGTATCGGTACGACCAGTCCTTTGGATAAACTGCATATTGCAGATCCGAACCAGGTTTATATCCGGTTTTCTAACACATCCAGCGGTGTGTACTCTGTGTGGGCAAACCATTCTTTAACACCCTGGATTGGGACCATAACAGCAAATGACTTCGCTATCGTTACCAATTTTCAATTTCGATTACGGGTAACTTCAAGTGGCGATGTAGCAATAGGAACATTAACTCCCGCTGCTATGCTCGATGTGAATGGAACAATGAATGTATCAGGCGAAGTAAGTATGACAGCAATGGATGTATCTTTCTATGCGTACAATTCCGTTGCAGATGTAAGCGGTTCTACCTCGAGTTTGAAAGTTGAATTCGACGGTGTAAGACATAACGATGGTTCCAATTACGATGCAACTTTAGACCGCTTTGTTGCACCTGTATCCGGGGTATATTATTTCAGTGCAGGAGTCGAGTTCTTAAATCTTACAAATGGCACCAGAGTTTTGTTATCGTTTTATAAGGGTGGAATTCAGCACGTGCGTTTTGCAGGCGGGTACGCCAACACATCCAACGATTACCAGATATTCAGCGGTTCGGCTGTTATTAAACTTAATGCAGGAGAATATATAGAGGTTTTCGCTTTTTTAGGCAGTGGAATTCCAAACTTTAACGGAAGTACTAACGGCACTGTAACATATTTTTCGGGGCACCGGTTATATTGATGTGTTAATCAAACAATTATTTCTGATTTTGTTATCAGTCATACTTCAGGAATTAAAATGAGATTTGAAAAAAAATAACAAGGCAGCGATAATGAAAAAATTATACTACTTAATTATAATTTCGGTTTTTGAATTATCGGTTTCCGTATCTGCACAATCAATTGTTATCGGCAGCGGTGCATCGTTGGTTGTTCCGTCAGGAGCGGATATTTGTGCGGGAACTTATGGTAATATATCCGGAAACATATCCGGCGGCGGAACACAATGCGGCTCCAATCCGTTACCTGTAGAGTTAACATCGTTTACGGCTAATATAATTGAGAATAAAGTTCTGCTTAAATGGATAACAGCCACAGAAGTTAATAACTATGGGTTCGAAATAGAAAGAGCAGCCCCCCTTAATCCCCCCAAAGGGGGGAAACAGGAAAGCTGGGAAAAGATTGGTTTTGTAGAAGGGCACGGAAACAGTAACTCACAAAAGCAATACTCTTTTACCGATGAAAATACAACCGGCGGCACCGTATTTAAGTACAGACTAAAGCAAATTGATACCGATGGTGAATATGAATATTCGGATGAAGTAGAAGTAGAAATAATTCCCGGCGAATTTGTTCTTTATCAGAATTATCCGAATCCGTTTAATCCGGGTACTATAATCAAGTATGCAATAGACAGTAAGCAGTATGCAAATTTAAAAGTGTATGATGTTTTGGGAAATGAAGTTGTAACACTTGTAAATGAAGTAAAAGAAGCCGGCATATATGAAGTTGAGTTTAATGCGTCTAATCTGCCGAGCGGAGTTTATATGTATAAACTTGAATCAGGTTCTTACGTACAGACGAAGAAAATGTTGCTTCTCAAGTAGTGCCGGACGGAACCCCATAAAATTTAATGGAATTATACATAGCTCTGATTGATCCGGGACTTTCTCATTTTTCAAAAAGCGCTTTGCAATTTTTATTTGCGCATCAGCGGCAAAATTTTTTACCTGCCGCGAATGCGCGAATATTTTCCGGAAATAATCATCAGGTATTTATACCAAACCTATCCCTTAATTTATTAACAAC
>JAJRSV010000473.1 GCA_024278655.1 Bacteroidota bacterium
CCTTTAAGATAATACGCTTCGGGATTGGTTTTGATAACGGAAACATAATCAGTAAAATCAAGCAGGGCACCTTTTTTATCGCCGGTTTTTAATCGTGCCTTGCCGCGCTGAAAATGAACTTCGGGATTTGTGAATTTTAGAACCATTGCGTTTGTAAAATCAAAAATTGCATCTGCGTGCAGATTGATACTGACCTTTGCAATTCCCCTGTAGTAATACAATGCCGGTTCGCTTTTGTTCAGCTCGATAGCTTTGCTGAATAAATTAATGGCATCCCTGGGAGCGCTTTCAATTAAGCTCAGACCTTTCCTGTAGTATTTATCGCTCAAATCGGTTGGCTGGTTATACGGGGCAATCTCATCTTCGTAACGGCGGTCTTCTTCCAATATCTGTGATTCATGTTCGCTGTTGATTTTAAACTCAATCGCCCCAGACTGATCGGAGTCATCTAATAGTCTTTCAAGTTTTGCTCTGTCCCTGTAGTTCAATCTTTTCCTTATTTCATTCCTCCGGTATAGTACGGCAAGGAGAACTAAAACGAACAGTAATGATAGTATTAATATTAGAACCGTCATTTTGAAAAATAAAAATTATCCTCTGTTGTTTTTAATAGCCCTTAAAATTATTCACTAAAAAAGCTACAGATTTCATATATTATGCCAATAAAAAAATCAAAAATGGCTGATTATTATTGGAATTTTTAGACTATTCAGTAGTTATTGCGTATTTCATTTTTTCATTCGGAATAGCAATATTTTACGCCCGCCGTGCCGGTAAAAGCACAAACGAATTTTTCCTTTCGGGAAGGAACCTGCCCTGGTACCTCGCCGGGCTTTCGATGGTGGCTACCACCTTTGCCGCCGATACTCCGCTTGCGGTAACCGAGCTTGTAGCCAAAAACGGAATTGCCGGTAACTGGATATGGTGGAACTTTGCCTTCGGAGGAATTTTAACGGTCTTCTTTTTTGCCCGCCTTTGGCGGAGAGCCGGAATAATGACCGAAGTTGAGTTCGCCGAAATACGCTACTCGGGCAAGCCGGCAAGATTTTTAAGAGGATTCCGCGCACTTTATCTCGGTCTGTTCATAAACATAATTATTATGGGATGGGTTAACACCGCGCTTGCCTCTATTTTAACCGGGTTGTTCGGAATACCGGAAGCGGAAGTTTATTATTACGTTTTTGCATGTATGCTGCTGGTAGCTGTTTATTCTGCTTTGTCCGGACTTTGGGGAGTTGTTGTTACCGATGCGTTCCAGTTTTTTATTGCAATGGGCGGCACGATTATACTCGCCGTGCTTGTTGTTAACTCTTCTCCAATAGGAGGAATTGCAGGGCTGCAGGAAAGGCTTCCTGATTTCGCTTTTAACTTTTTGCCCGATATAAGCAGCGTGGAATCGGCAGGCGGAGCGTTTGCTTTAACCGTCACCTCGTTCCTTGCTTACATAGGAATCATCTGGTGGGCGTCGTGGTACCCGGGTGCCGAGCCAGGCGGCGGCGGTTATATTGCACAGCGTATGATGTCTGCCAAAGACGAAAAGCATTCTCTTTTTGCTACTCTGTTCTTTCAGGTGGCTCATTATGCATTCCGTCCCTGGCCATGGATAATTGTAGGGCTTTGCACAATAATTCTGTATCCCGATTTAGCTGCCGATGAAAAACGCCTCGGCTATATTTATGCGATGAGAGACTTCCTTCCGATAGGATTAAAGGGTTTACTTGTGGCAGCGTTTTTAGCGGCTTATATGAGTACGATTGCCACGCAGCTTAACTGGGGAACATCGTACATCATAAACGATTTTTACCGCCGCTTCATCAACCGGAACAAAGATGAGAAACATTACGTCACTTCTTCGCGGGTAACAACTTTTATATTGATGATACTTTCTATCGTTATAACTCTGATGATAACCAGGATAACCGGTGCATGGGAATTCATTATGGAATGCGGAGCGGGATTAGGATTGGTTTTAATCTTACGCTGGTTCTGGTGGCGCATAAACGCCTGGTCCGAAATTTCGGCAATGATAACGCCTTTTGTTATCTATCCGTTTCTGCTCCATTACGGAATAAGTTTTCCCAACACGCTTTTCATACTTGTACCGGTTACAACAATAGTTTGGATTACGGTAACTTTTCTTACCAAACCGACAAGCGACGAAGTGCTGGAAAAGTTTTACCGGAAAATTCACCCCGGCGGAATTCTCTGGAAAAAAGTTTCGGATAAATTGCCCGGTGTAAAAAGCGACGGAAATTTTTTATTAATGTTCATAAATTGGATATTTGGAGTTGTACTTGTTTATTCTATATTATTCGGCATCGGTAATTTGATATTTGGATATTATGCTGAATTTCTTGTTTCTGTGGCTTTATCTTTTATCTCAATAATTGTTATTTACAGGAATCTCTCGAGAAAGGGATGGGGAAGCGTAATTCAATAATATGAATTCATCCGACAAAGAAATATTACAAAATATAAAGATCATCGTTTCCGATCTTGACGGTACTATCTTAAAAGACGACGGAACAATCGGTGATGAAACGAAAAAGCTGATTAAAGAACTTCGAAAGTACGATGTCAGGTTTTCGTTTGCTACGGGAAGACTTCATTCGGCTGTTGTTGATTTGGCTGAAGAGTTAGAGCTGCGAAGCCCGATTATCTCGCTCGACGGATGCATAATTAAAAGCTATCCCGACGGTGAGATTTTATTCGAATCGTTCCTGAAGGAAAAGTACGTTAAAAAAGCGATTGAATATGCAAACGATTACCTTTTGAATATTGCACTCTGCCATGCAGATGCAATTTATTTTACGGAATATAATTCGGTAATTCCACAGCTTTTAAGAAAGTACGGTGCAAAGTATAAAGAAGTAACGTCGTACGACGATTACTTAAAAGACACTCTCGAAATAGTTTTTGCGAGTGATATAAAGGATTCGATTGAATTTGTTAAAGATAAGTTTATGTTTCCGTTTACTTTCGGATGTGCCGTTTCGTTTTTCCGTTCGCACAGCAATCCGGGATTGTATTACCTGGAAATAAGAAAAACCGGTTCGACCAAAGGAAAAGCACTGAAACGTTTATTGAACTTTTTAAAAATAAAACCACAGCAGGCAGTTGTAATGGGCGATTGGTATAACGATATTAGTATGTTCCAAACGGAAGCAATTAAGGTTGCAATGGCAAATGCAATTCCGGAGCTGATAAGAATGGCAGACCATGTTACCGAAGAAACAAATAACAACGACGGCGCAGCCGAGTTTTTAGAAATGCTTTTAATGGCTAAAAAGGATAAGTAATGAGCGCGGAGAAGGAAAAAATGGAAGCGAGGGATTTACTCTTTAAATTCTTTATCGGATTCGTTACAGTAGCCGTTATCGCTTTGATGTTTCCGAAAGGTGAATCGATTGAATCGGAAGTAACCGAAGGCGCAATCTGGCTCAACGACGATTTGATAGCACCATTCAGCTTTCCTATAATTAAAAGCGAAGAGGTTTACCAGAAAGAATTAAAAGAAGCCGAAGAAAGTGTTTATCCGGTTTTTCTGCGAAAAGATGAACGTATAAAGGAAAGCATCGATTCGCTGAAAAGTTACAGCGCTTTTTTGGTAGAGGTGATTGATAACAATCTTAACCGCGACACAATTGCCTTGGTTAATCCAACGTTTTTAAGCACTGCTTCGTTTAACAAATTCCAGTCGCTTCGTTTAAAGGAAAAAAATCTTTTAAAATCCAAAGAACCCAAACTGCGCGATTTGTTTGTTGCTGCAGGAGTTGTTCTGAACGAAGTTTATAAAAAAGGTGTGCTTAGTGTTGATCATGATGAAATAGAAAAAGACAGCATTGCCATACGCATTGGTCATATCGATAAGATAGAACCGGTAAGCAGGTTCCTTTTCCTTGACGAAGCAAAGAACGAAGTGGCAAACAATTTACGCAAGCTGCATTATCCTGAAGAAATTGAAAATGCTTTGCTGGAGTACACGCTTCATTTTCTGATGCCGAACATTGAATTCAGTAAAGAACTTACAGATGAGGAAATTGAGCAGGCGAAAAATAATGTATCGCGTTATTCCGGAATTGTAAACGAGAACGAACGAATAATTGCGAAGCACGAGAGGATAACAAAAGAAGCCAAGCTGAAGATTGAATCGTACAAAGAGGCAAAAGGCGAAACGATAGGAACCGAAGGATTGATACTTCAGTTTATCGGTAAGTTTATTCACGTTGCGTTATTCATCCTGCTGCTTACCATTTATATTTTCTTTTTCCGTAAGAAGATATTTAACGATAACGGAAAGCTTATACTTATTTCTATAATATTCGTTTTCGTATCATTCATAACATACCTGGTTAATCAGATATCGGTGCAGGCGCCTTTGCAGTTTTTAATTTTTATTCCTGCCGCATCAATGCTGTTTACAATTATCTTCGATTCGCGGATGGGATTTTACTGCACCGTTATACTGGCGTTTATTATCGGTGCATTGCGCGGTAACGATTACGCTTTCACGGCAATGAACGTAATTGCGGGTGGACTCTCGGTTTACTCGGTTCGCGATATTAAAAACCGCACACAAATATTCAAATCGTTCCTGCATATACTTTTCGGTTACATTGCCGCACTCATTGCATTCGGATTGGAACGGTTTGCACCGATAAACACAATGCTTGTTGAAATTGCTTTTGCCGGTTCCAATGCGCTCATTAGTCCCGTGCTTACTTACGGCTTGTTAATCTTCTTCGAAAGAATTTTCAAGATAACAACCGATATTACATTACTCGAACTATCGAACTTAAATCTTCCGCTGCTTAAAGAGCTTGCACAAAAAGCACCCGGCACGTTCCAGCATTCTATAAATATGGGTAATATGGCGGAGTCGGCTGCCGAACAGATAAATGCCAATCCGCTGCTTGCACGTGTGGGAGCTTACTATCACGATATCGGTAAAACGATAACGCCGCAGAACTATGTGGAAAATCAACTGAACAACCAAAACATTCACGAAAATTTAACTCCGGAAGAAAGCGTTCAACTGATAGCAAGCCACGTTAAGGAAGGCATAACACTTGCGCAAGAGAATAATCTTCCGCAGGAGATTATCGATTTTATACCGATGCATCACGGCACAACTGTGATGACTTACTTTTACGCAAGGGCAAAGAGTCTTTACGGCGAGGATAAAGTGATAGTTGACGAGTACCGTTATCCGGGTCCGAAACCGAACACAAAGGAGACCGCTATTGTAATGCTTGCCGACGGATGCGAGTCAGCCGTTCGTTCGATTGACGAACCGGATGTTGATAAAGTTGAAAATATGATTGACAGTATTTTCAAGTCACGCATCGAAGACGGACAGTTGGATGAAGCGCCTATCACTTTCGATGATGTGGCGAAGATTAAAGAAGCGTTCATTAATATTTTAATCGGACAGCATCACAGGCGAATAAGATATCCGAAGCAGGACGAGATTGAAAAAGGCGTGACCGAAGACAAAGATGAGTGATGGAAATTTTTCTGAAAGAATATCTCTCCGTATTAAAACTGGAAAGGAATCTTTCCGATAACACGGTAGCATCATATAAAAACGATTTGTCTTCGCTCCTGAATTTTCTCGAAGAAAAAGGATTATCCGATCCTTCCGAAATAAAGCTTATTCATCTGAATGAATTTTTCAAAACGTTGAGCGGGTTGGGATTAACAAGCCGCACAGCCGCACGCTACTATTCCTCGGTAAAAGGATTTTTCGATTATCTTTATCTGAATAATTACTTAACCGAAAATCCCGTTGAAAAGTTGAGTGCACCGAAACTGTCGAGAAACCTGCCCGTGGTTTTGAGTGTTGACGAAATCGATAAAATACTTTCCGCGCCCGATACGCAGAAAAAACTCGGGCTGCGCGATAAAGCACTGCTGGAAATTCTTTACGCATGCGGAATACGTGTTTCGGAGCTGATAAACCTGAAAATATCAGACCTCTTTTTCGAGGAAGAAGTAATCAGAGTTTTCGGTAAGGGTTCGAAAGAAAGAATTGTTCCCGTCGGGAGTTCAGCCGTTAAGTGGGTGAATGAATATCTTAAAAAAAGCAGACCGCTGTTGGAGAAAAAATTAAAAAGCGAAAACATAGTTTTCCTTAACAACCGGGGAACAAAGCTTTCGAGAATGGGTGTGTGGAAAATTATTGACAGATACAGTAAAGAAGCTGAGATTAAAA
>JAJRSV010000474.1 GCA_024278655.1 Bacteroidota bacterium
ATTTCCTGTAAAAGTGAACCCTGCGTTCAATTTGCCGAAAACCATATTGTTATATGTTAGATGAGGAACTCCTGTGTTTAAAAAGCCCTCTGAATGTTGAAGTGTTTCTTCAGTTAATACAAGATTATTTTGTAACCATACGGTATCGGAAGAACCTCCGTGATAACCACTTGAAAAATCATCAGTTAGAATTATTATGTTATTACGTATGGTGGGTTTGGTGCCAAATTGAACTATGATTCCAAACTGTGCTGTACTAATTATATTTCTCTCAATTATAGGATAATAATTATCAGTGAATGCATCTATCCAGATTCCTCTCTGTTTTATATTTATTAAATTATTATCTTTAATAATCGGACTTGAGTTGAAGGTTAGTATTCCGATTTCAAAATTGTCTACTATATTGTTTTTAACTAACGAGTTTGATCCCTCTAAAGAAATTCCAAAATATCCATCATTCAATTTATTATATTCAATTATTGCATTAAGTGAATCAGAATTAATAGCAAAACCAGAAGCTGAATTAGAAACTATAACATTGAAGTTTTTAAAAACCGTGTTATCAGCTAATAATACTGATGAGAAATCAAAGGGCTGTTCAAAATACCTCGTATCAATAACACAGCTATCCATCCCAGCACCTATAAGTGTTAATCCGGGTATCATTATTACCTGCTCTTTGTAAACACCGTTTGCTACGTAAATTGTATCTCCAAACTCAGATATGTTTATTGCACTCATTATGCTGTCGGCTGCGGTTTCCCAGGTTAAGTATGGCGGTGTGTTGCTGCCGTTGTGGCTTACGTACCTTACTGTGGCGTATGTACTGTTTGTAAAAGAAAGTAGGCAGTAGGCAATAAGCAGCTTGCCCACCGTAGTTTTAACGTAGGTGGGCTTGCCCACCGAAGCTATACTACACTGAAGTTTCGTATAGTAAATTTTAACGTAGGTGGGTAGGCAAAATTTATTTTTAACTGAGGCGGGTAAGCAAAAGGATTTTATATAGTTTAGATTTATTAAAAAGAAGTATAAATTTTTAATAAGGTTTAGAGGTTTCATATCATTAAACCCATAATTTTTGTTTTAACTTAAGAATATTTATGGAAAGATGGAAGGGAGAAATTATCGAAAAGTGTTATTTGGTTAGAAAAGAATAACAGGGGCAACCCGGCGAGTTGCCCCTTTGAAAATTAATTTATTTCAGTAACGTCATCTTTATTACTTTGTTATAATTATTTGCTTTCAGTTTGGCGAAGTACATTCCGCTCGGCAGGTTCTCTGCGTTAAATGTAATTCTGTATGTTCCCTGTGGCTGTTCTTTATTGACTAACGTTGCAACTTCGTTACCTAAAATATCGTAAACCTTTAACTCTACAAAAGACTCCTCGGGAATAGAGTACTCGATGGTTGTGGAAGGATTGAACGGATTGGGATAGTTCTGCTTTAATATATAATCTGTAGGTACCTGCCGGTTATCGTTAACATCGGTTATTAATCCGTTAAGCCACAATATATCGCCTTCAACATTTACCACCCCGGAATTTGACTGTGTGGTATCCACATCGAAACCTATCTGCGCACCGTTCCTGGCGATAAACTGGTAGCTTATCATTCTGGTGTAATCTCCCTGGTCCGAAAGTTCGGTCTGATCGGTTCTTATTCTCAAAGCTTCCACCGTAATACCACCGGGTAAAGTCATCGTACCGTAAGCATCAACATTAACATCGGCATTCACAGTGGTGTTAATAGTAATAATCGGAATACCGTTTAGTTCAACTACCGTCGTTCTTACAAAATTGTTTGTCCAGTTAGTATTGAATGTTAAAGGAAGCACCGCAAATGTTTCGGGCGGGTTGTTAGTATCTTTACTTACGAATAATGGCAACGTGTCAACCGTAGAAGCCGATCCTAATGTCAACAGGTTAGCGTCTAACTTCAGGTAATTATAATTTTCAGCAGTAGCGTTTCCATCGGTTGCGTTAATATGCTGGGCGTATTCCGCACCCGGAAAATCACCGGCGTAAGGAGTTTGTGCCGGGTCTTCCATAGTGAGTGTAATCTGGAGACCTGATACAGGATTTAACCCGCTGAAGTCCCAGTTGTTTCCTCCACCGGGTGTTCCGATATCAATTGTTGTTGTGGTGGTATCGAGAAAAAGCTGTGCGGAATTTCCGACAGCAAAGATAGCCGATATATCGGATTCGGTTATTTGTATCTGTGCATAAATGCTCAGTGGTAGAAATAGTAAAATGGCAACTATCTTTTTCATATCTATCCTCCTTTATTAATCGTGTTCAAATTACATTCAGAAATTATAAAATTAATATTCTTATTACAATTAAATTTTTTAATGCAGCGCCGGCAAGTACATTTATTAATTAGTGTTGAAAAAGAATAAATTGTTCCGTATTATAAAAAATAAATTAAATAAAGAACACGGCAGTACTACTAATGCACGAAGTATTAGTTACAATAGCAACATACACAACTGCAGCAGAGGCATACGTAACAAAAGGTTTACTGGAATCGGCAGGAGTTAGTTGTTACGTGTTCGATGAAAACATTGTTAATATGAATTTGTTTTACTCAAATGCTGTGGGCGGTGTAAAGTTGAAAGTCCCGAGCAGCCAGTTGCACTTGGCAAAAGAAATTTTAGGCGAGAACAGAGATGTTGTTGATGAAACAAAAGCTTCGGACGAGTACAATTGTCCTGCCTGCGGTTCCCGGAACGTTGCAAACAAAAAACTTCCATGGTTCATTACAATTTTCGCTTCTGTTTTAATGTCATTTCCGGTTCCTTACGTGCGAAAGAAATTAGAATGCCACGATTGCGGATATAGCTGGAGAGAGAAAGGAAAAAGCAAAATTTAAAACTTTACCGGGCAAATAATAATATTTAACGGCACATAATAAAACCGGAGTGATTTAATGACATTTTTATAAGGAAACAACCGACTGTTCATTTAAAGTTAACGAGTAACTTCCTATTAGTAGAATTATTAAATTTACCCACAAAATTATAATAGAAATTAAAGGCAGGAAATGAAATACATTTTATCCTTTCTTGTTTTCGTATCTGTTTGTTTTGGACAAACAAGAGTCGAAGACATTCAAACATTTACATTAAAGAACGGTATGAAGATAATCGTTCTTGAAGATCACTCAATTCCGAATGCGAACATGTATCTGTTCTGGAAAGTCGGTTCGAGGAACGAGTACCCCGGCATAACCGGCTTATCACACTTCTTTGAGCATATGATGTTTAACGGTTCGGAGAAGTACGGACCAAAGATGTTCGACAGAACGATGGAAGCCAATGGCGGTGCGAACAACGCTTACACTTCGGAGAATGTTACGGTTTACACCGATTGGTTCCCGAGCAGCGCACTCGAAGTTATCTTCGACCTTGAAGCGGACAGAATCGCTAATCTTAACTTCGACGACAAGATGATTGAAAGCGAAAGAGGTGTAGTGCTTTCGGAAAGAAGCACGGGATTAGAAAACAGTCCGCTCCGGCAGCTATGGGAGCAGGTGCAGGGAACGGCTATGTTTGCTCATCCTTACAGGTGGCCCGTTATCGGTTACGAATCGGATATAAAAAACTGGACGAAGGAAGATCTGCAAACATATTTTAATACTTATTACTCACCCAATAACTGCGTTGTTGTAATTGTTGGTGATGTAAAGCTGGATAAGGTTAAATCGCTTGCTGAAAAATATTTCGAACCGATTCCGAACGGTCCGCCGCCGAGGGAAGTGCACACGGTTGAACCGGAGCAGTTGGGCGAGAAGAGGGTAGAGGTAATAAGGGATGTTTCATCGCCGTATGTTATGCTTGCTTATCATGTACC
>JAJRSV010000475.1 GCA_024278655.1 Bacteroidota bacterium
CGCTTAAAAAATGGGCGTTTGATGCAGACAGGAACAAGCTGCAGATTTCTGTTCATGCAATCGGCGACAGAGCAAACAACTACGTTCTGAATCTATACGAAGAAATTAAGGAAAAGAACCCTGAATGGGATAGAAGGTTCCGAATCGAGCACGCACAGCATTTAATTCCGGGTGATGTTAAACGTTTTGCGGAGATTGGTGTTATTGCCTCGGTTCAACCTTACCATGCAATTGATGACGGAGTTTGGGTGCGAAACAGAATCGGTGAGGAACGGGAAAAGCGGACGCACATGTATAAATCATTTATCGATAATAATGTTGTAGTAGCTTTCGGCACAGACTGGCCGGTTGCACCGCTCAATCCGCTTTACGGAATTTATGCAGCAGTAACGCGACGAACGGTGGATGGAAAGAATCCAAACGGCTGGCTGCCGGAACAGAAAATATCAGTTGAAGATGCTATAAAATGCTACACACTTAATGCCGCTTATGCAAGCTACGAAGAAGACATTAAAGGAAGCATTGAGCCTGGTAAGCTGGCGGATATGGTTGTATTAAGCGATGATATTTTAACCATCGACCCGGTAAAAATCCGGGACGTGAAAGTCGATATGACGATTTTTGACGGGATGATTATTTACGAAAGAAGTCGTTAGTCTGTGGTGATTATAAAGCATTATTTATCGTATTCATCCGGTTCTGCATTTGGCACTTTTTTCAATGCCTCTTTAAAGCGTTTTTTATTAGCACGCTTCGCTCTTTTATCAATATATTCTTCCGTTAAAAGAGCAGAAATCTTTTCCGCCAATGCTGATGACACTAATTGATTGATTGATATATTTTCTTTTTTAGCTAACTCTCTTGCTTTTTTATGTAAGGATTCCGGCAATCTTAAACTGATAGTACTCATTTTATTTCTCCGATTATTTTTAAAAATTCCTTTGGGGTAATTACTTCTATATTAAACTTTTCAGCTCCGAAAAAATCTTTTTGATTATAACTTATAATAAAATCACATTCGGATTCCACAGCTAATTCCAAGACCATATCATCTTTCGGGTCTTTTAATATCGGTCTCCATAAATAATATATTTCTCTTTTCTCACCAGTAAAACAAATATAGTCCAATATTGCGTCTATATCTGCTTTACTTAACTTTATATTTGTTTTCTCTCTCTTAAGCGCATCTTCATATTCAAAAATCAAAGGAACTGAAATAGATATTTTAAATCTTCTATCGTCGATTATTGAAAGTAATCTGTATGCGAATCCTCTGTTTGATTTTAAAGCAGAGACGATAACATTTGTGTCAATTACAACCTTGAATACTTTCATAGTGGTATTATATATAATACCATATAAAAATGCAATATATTTTTCAAATTATTAAACCAAATTCAGCAAATACCAAAAAAGTTCCCGATAATTGTTATTAACCCTTAAATTTTGTGTTCTTTCAATTTTTTGAGTTAGCTGTCCTCTATTCAATGTAATTTTCTTTTATTGTTTACTTTACTCTTTAATCTGTCCTATTAATTAAAATTGCTCAAATTTTAATTAAAGCAACCGCAAGCCATTCCCCCAATGTTTCTTTTTCAACTAATTTAGAACCAAATGACTGATAAAGCTCAACAACATCACTTTCATCTTTATTCAATATTCCGGAAAGAATAGCATAACCTTTTGGTTTCAATTTTTTATACACATCTCCGGCAATGTTCAATAAAATATTTTTCTGGATGTTCGCCAACACTAAATCGAAATCTTTTTCGGTAATGTTAACGATTTCACCTTCCACCACTTTAATCTTTTCCGATACATCGTTCAACGCACAGTTTTCAACGCAGTTTTGATAGCACCAGGGATCATTATCTACAGCTACAGCGGAAGCCGCTCCCATTTTTACTGCAGCAATTGAAAGAATACCTGTTCCCGAACCGACATCTAAAATCTTATCTCCGCTTCTGATATGTTTTTCCATCAGCCGAAGAGCAAGCTTTGTGCTTTCGTGCTCACCTGTTCCGAACGACATCTTCGGGTCGATTGTTATTACTATTTCACCTTCTTCCGGCGAATAACTTTTAAATGTCGGTCTGATAACTATTCTATCAGTTGCCCTAATTACTTCCCTGCTCTTCTCCCATTCCTCGTTCCAGTTTTTTTCTTCTAACAACTGCTCTACAACAGAAAAAGATTTTATTAATTTTTGCCCAATTAATTTTTGAAGAACTGATTCTATTTTATCTTTTGTTAAAGAAGAATGCTCGTCTGCAAAAACAATCAATGAGTTTTCTTTTTCATCGATGCCGGAAATATCAAACTCCCACAATAAACCGCTTAGCAGGTCGGGTAAGAACGGTTCGGTTTTAATAATAAATTGTTTATACTTTTTCATTTATAGTTTGCTAATAGGTTGCAGATTTCATCCTGAATTTTGCGTGCAATTTTTGTTTCGTCATCAAGGAAGTTTTGTATTAAGATCGAGAATGCTATTGTGTGATTGTTTTTTGCAGTAACGTAACCGGATAAACAGCTAACGCCTGCAAGCGTACCTGTTTTAGCATGCACATTTCCTACGGCATTCGTTTCAATAAATCTTTTCTCTAAAGTTCCGTCAACACCTGCAACAGGCAGTGAGTTATAGTATAATTCAAATAAATCCCGTTTAAAAAACATAAACTTAAGCAGACCGGTTAAAAGCTCTGCCGAAAGAAGATTGTAACGTGATACTCCCGAACCATCGGCTAAAGAATAATCATCCGGATTAAGTCCAAGTGAATCAATCATTCTCTTAAGTGCTTCCATACCATTTTCTGCAATTGCCGGTGCACCCGAATCATTAAGTGCCAAAGCGTAAAGAAGCATCTCCGCACTCAGGTTATCGCTCTCTTTGTTCATATTAACGATAACACTATCGAGACGTCTTTCGTACGAAGAAATGAATGCCGGATTTTTGGGAAGAGTTTTAATTTCTATATTGCCGATAACTTTTATACCGATGCTGTCAAGATGTTCTTTCATTAAAGTAAGAAAATATTTTTCGGGATAAAGAAGATTAACCTGTTCAAGGTTATCGGATGTATCGACGATTGCTCCTGCTTTAACTTCCCCGCTTATAATTATATCGTTTGTTCTGTTCACCCAGTCTCTTGTAACATCAAAATCGTTTTCTTTGTAAGAAGAAACAGTTATTGCATTGTTGATTACTTTCACATAATTAGTGTAAGGAATTAATGTAACTTCCGGCAATGAACCGACTTTATCACCTTGCACAATAACTTCAATTGAATTCTTATTGATATTTAAAGCGCTTAAATACGGAGCGCTCGGGTCCGGGTCGTCGTCCCACATCCAACCTTTTC
>JAJRSV010000476.1 GCA_024278655.1 Bacteroidota bacterium
CTCAGTAACTACGGGGAGTCAAGTGAGTTTTTGGGCAATTGAAGACCAGACTGATATTGATGGGCATACGAGAGATTGGAATCAGACTTCGCAGAATAATAATTACCCGAGTCGTTGGAGAAAATTTATAAATGGTCAAGAAAAACAAATTACAAATAATTTAAACATTCAGTATACAATTCTATCTGTACCAGAAAATGATAATGGGGCTACTTACAAGGCAAACTTAAGGAAACACTTTAAAATTTATCGCTATGATAAGTTAGAATTTGATCAGCCCATAAACCAACTTGCAACTGAAATCTTTGAACAAAACAGCGGAAATATAACCGCCCCCCTCAATTTAACGCCCGGAAACATTACTTATAATTTTGCAGGTTGGCTCGATGACTTTACTTTGCCTAATACGAGAACCATAGCACCAACGGATAACGAAACATACACTGCGCTTTATAAATACCCTCACCACTCAAACAATACAAATGCTTACGCAAACAACAGCCAGCGTAAGTTTATAAGAACGCCTGACGGGACAATGTATATTACTTACGAAAGTATGGGCTACATCTGGGTTGAGAAAAGCACCGATAACGGGCAAAACTGGAGTATTGTGAACAACGGTAAGCCCTTAAACACATAGTAAAGAAAACCACTCTCAAAATCATTCAACTCTTCTACAATAATCAGGTATCAACTTCCGCAGGATGGATTTGTAACGCTTAAGATTTACGATATACTCGGCAGAGAAGTAACAACATTAGTAAACGAAGAAAAAGCTAAAGGCAGGTACGAAGTAAACTTCAACGCATCAAATCTTGCAAGCGGTGTTTACCTGTATAGGTTAAGGGTAAATGATTATGTGGATGTGAAGAAAATGTTGATGATAAAATGATGGCATCATTTTATCAGAAATCCCGACCTTGTGTAGGTTGTTGGTAAAGTATTTTTCGTAGTGCGACCAGACTGGTCGCACTACAAAATTATTCGCGCATTAGCGGCAAAAAATTTAAGCCGCGAATGCACTAATGTAATTTGAATAACAGATAACCAAACAACTAAAATCTTAAAAGCAACCTTTATCCATCCCTTAATATATTCTAAAGATTGTGTGATTTTCTTTTGCCTTTTTACTCCTGCCCACTGTGACTATAATTCACTAAAAGTTTCGTATAGTAAGACTTTAGTGAAGGCGGGTTAATCTTTACTCTTGATTCAAATTCTCCGGTAAACATACCACCCGGAAACTATCTCTTCTATATAAATAAATTCATTCGGATTGATTTTCGGCGGCGATGCATTTGAACCGGCAAAAAAGTATCCCACTTCAATTGAATCGAATCCGCCGATTTGCACAAATGTAACACCAGGATATTTTCTGTCTTTAAAGACGGAGTTCAAACCTAATTCATCAAGCAGATTAAGCATCGTTTCTTTATCCTTATCTTCAAACGCAGTTAAAAGTTTATTAAACGAAGCCGTATTTTCTTTCAGATGATTCTTAATCACTTCATCTGTTGAAATCATAAGATTAAGCATTTTCAAAAGAGAAGCTGATGAATCGGGAAGCTGGCTTAACTGCGAAAGCGAATCGGCTGTTTGATAGATAAACATCGGAAGCTGAAATTTACGCACAAACTGAATTCTCCATCTTCCGTTTACATTTAACAGGTATGCATAAAAGTCGGTTGCTTTATTTCCGACTTTTATAGATGCTGCATACATTGCAGTAATCGGTTCAAGATAAATCCGGCGTATGGTTACAGTACCAAGACCGTTAAGCTCTTCACCGATGGAAGGATTTTTCAAATCCTGCACCATCTCTCCTGTGTAATACTTTGCTTTATCGGGAAAAGATTTTTCGGCGAAGAATCTGTAAACAAGCCATTCGGGTGAACCGTTTTTATAAGGATTGTTTTGCGCAAATGTAAACCCAGCAAGCAACGAAAAGATAAAAACAAATAAAAAGGATTTTAATTTCATTTTAATAACTTATTTTTTCTTTAACACAATTCCGGTTGACGGATGCAATACTGCTTTCGATGAAACAGAACCCAACGGCTCAACTCCCGCCTGCTTTTCATTAACCAGAACTTCCCATTCACCTTCGGGTAAAAGGAACTCTTCTTCCTTTGATGGATTTGCATTGAAGAGAACGATAAAGCTGTCATCATTATAAGAAAGCTGGTAACCCAACGCAAACGGATTGTCTTTTATTATAAAAAACCGAACCTGTTCATAATCTGCACGGCGGAATGCTTCGTAAGTTTTGCGCAGTTGAATCAGTCCTTTATAATAATCCACAAGTTCTTTGTTAATTTTGGCGTGATGATAATTAATGTAGTTAGTTTCATTGTCTTTATCGTAACTGTTGTGATCAATCATTCCTTTGTGCGGATCGGGAACATCGATGTTGAGCGGAATGACTTTGCTTCGTGCAAACTCCTGTCCTTCGGCAATCATCGTAATTCCGCGTGAAGTAAAAAGAAAGAGCGCCGCTAATTTATTTAGCTTTAATTGCGTATCTGTAAGCTTAACGTGTTCGTCAACGTCTTCGATAACCTGGTCTTTTTTTACATCGCCCAAACCCAAGCGAATAAAGTCGCCCAAAGTATAACCGTCGTGCGATTCAAGATAATTAACCGAATGCTCCGGCTTTTGAAACAAACCGTACCTATCTCTTACGAGTGTTCCGTTAACATAACTTTTAATTCTATCAGGATTGTTATTGCCGAACCACTTTCCGAAAATCCAGCCGTGCCCGTTAAAAGGATTTTCGCCTTTAATTCCGTTTCGTATCTGATCATTCCATGCACCCCATCCCCTTACCGAAAACCCTTTCGGGTCGTAGCCGCCGCCCCACGGTTCGCACACAAATATAACATGCGGATTCAGCTTCTTCGCTTCGTGCATAACTTCTTCAATCGTTTCCCAATCTATCAGCTTACCTAAGTCGAACCTGAAGCCGTCGATGTGATATTCTTTCATCCAGTAGAGTACGCTTTCAACGATGAGTCGTCTTGCCATCGGGCTTTCGGTTTTAAAGTCGTTGCCGCAGTAACTCTGCTGCATTAAGTTTCCGTGTTCATCGAAACGGAAGTAATACTCTTTATCTATTTCTTTCAGGTTGCCTAACTCGTATTCCGAAATATGATTATACACCACATCCATAATCACCGCAATGCCTTCTTTATGAAATGCCTTTACCATATCCTTAAAATCGTTTACGGCTTTTGCATCCTTTCCGCTCCAAACGTTCCACTGAATATCTCTTACATTTTCGCTGTAATAAGCTTCGGGTGCAAAAAATGCAGCCGTCATATATCCCCAATGGTTCCGCTCGTAAGGATTCCATGTATTATACTTTCCGTTAAGCGAATCTTTAAATGGAATTTCGATATTTGCAAACTCCTGTGCAGGAAGAAGCTCAACAGCATTTACGCCGAGTGATTTAATGTAATCGATTCCACCGGGTTTCCCTTTTTCAACTAATCCTTTATATGTGCCTCTTTCGCTAACACCGGATGAAGAATGTTCGGTCATATCGCGGATGTGCATTTCGTAAACAATCAAATCGCGCCAATCCATCTGTATCCATTCATCGCCTTCCCAATCGTAATCGTCTTCTTTAATTACAATTGCCCTTCTCGGATTAAAATATGTATTAAAGGTTGTTACCGCTTTTGCATAAGGATCGAGACAGATTATATTTTCAATTCCCGGCGACGAAAGGTGTTTAACTCTGTAACCGTAAAAAGTGCCATAAAGCTCACCATCGAGAGCGGTTTCCCAAACGCCGTTTTCATCTCTTGTCATTTCGTACTCTTTGCCTTCGGTTTGTTCCGGCTGTTCGAAAGTAACAAGTTTAACTTCAACTGCAGAAGGAGCGAACAATCGAAAGTAAGTTTTTCCTTCCTTTACAAACGACCCCAGTTTTTTATCGGAATAATATTGCCCCTGCTTCTTTTCCATAGTTTGATTCATATCGGCATTCACAAACAATTTATTTCCCATAATTGTTAACGAAATAAGTATTGTTATTAAAACTGTTGTTATTTTGAGTTCAATCTTCATACCAGAAATTTAACCGTATAAAAGTTATTTATAAAATTATGACGAGCAAAATACTACTGATTTAAGAAAATAGCACTACTTCAAAAGGAATCGGGGCGGGTAAAAAAAATTTCTTAATCGTTTGATATTTAAAAAACATCTTTTATTTTAGCTAAAAGTAAAACAAACGATTAGAAACCATAGCGGGGTAACAATGAAAACTCCAATCCTTTTTTTACTCTTTTCTTTCCTTTTAGTCACTAACATTTCAGCACAAAACGAGTATAAGTATTTTTCACTGTTCAAGGAACACATACCTTATGACTCGCTGAAAAAGCAGATGACAATCGAGGGAATTAATAATTCATTAGACGGTCTCGCTCAAATCAGTCCCGATTTAATATACTTCTATTTAACACAGCTCAACTACCTGGCAAAAAGAGTTTCAAATCCCGATTCCAATTATATGAAGATGTTTAATTTCAATACTGCCAAAGAACGCTGGAAGAAATCGGAATGGGCAAAAGAACAACTCGATAATATTTACAGACTAACAGATTTAAGAATCAAACGGAACAAGATGGAAAGTTTTCTTGAGGATTTTATAACAGAAGAATATCGTATGCCGAAGTTAAATGTTGTGCTGCCGGTTGATTCAAACAAAATGGAATATTATAACTTTATTTATTTTACAGGTAAAACTGCCGGACCTTATCAAAAGGATAAGGATTATTTTACATCAGCTAAAAATGCAGCAAGTAAAATTGTAGACGACTTTAATTCACGTTATAAAAATTTTAAAGATTATAGCAGAACAGAGAAAATAAAATTAATCGAAGATGCTTTAAAGTATTGGTATCTGTGTAACACAAAAGGATTGAACAAATACAAACTCACCACCGATTTCGACATCTGGGAAATAATCTATGATACATTCAAAGATGATTTCGGAGTTTCAAACGCATTTTTAATTGAAGGGGGCGCCGTAATCAGTTTCAGTGAAGAATTCAGCAAGCAGTTTGAGTATGAAGCTATTTTTGAAACGGGCGGCAATCGGATGTATACATTTAAACCTAAATATAGATTGCAACCTCTTGTGAACTTAGGAGCCGGTTTCAAACTAAAATTAAGAGATGAATATTCTTCTTTCTCGTATGTCGATATAAAGCTTTTCTATTCATACAACAGGTTAATAGAAGATTCCGTTATTACCGAACAGGTTATTTTCGAGAACCGGGGCATCAAGCCAAATGAATATACTTTTACAGAAACATTTAGTTTGAGTAATACAAACGATTTATCGAATATGGGATTGGCATTAGATGTTCTGTTCCCTGTGTTTTACTTTTCACCCGACTTTTATTTCGACGCCGGTTTGCAGGTTAGATATTTTAAGCTTTCATATAATTTTGATGTGAGCAGAACCATAGTGTTTGAGTACACATCAGGAGATCCCCCAACACAAACAAAAGAAACGGTAAATTATGCATACGATGAAACACGCTTCATCTATACCGGAATTTTAGGGTTCAATTATAAATTCAAAAACAAATTTGTTTTGCGCTCTGAATTTCACACAAATTTTTCGTTTACAGTTAACTTAAGATACGAGATGGATTTATAGAATTACGGTTGTAAGTTTCGATATAAAAGAAATTTAACTTCCTGCTACTATCTTCCCGTCAACAACGGGAGTAACGCAGATAAGCGGATGCTCGGGCACATTGAATTTGGAGAATATTTCTTCAAACAGTTGAAAGTGCATTCCGCGTTTTTCGAACTTGTGGAATTTTTTATAGCTCATAAGCCTTCCTTCTTTATCGCGCGGCGCATCGAACACATAAGCTTTTGAGTAATCTTCCTTTGCCCTGCTTTTAAGGAATTCGATTTTCCTGTCGTCCCCGCCTTCCTTTTCATAAGCAATTGCCCGGAACTCGGTAACCAGTCCGTTATTAATTACGAGATATATGTTCAGAATTATTTCGTTCATTCTTACCTTTAGAATTATACAGAACCACAATACCCAAACACACAGCATACAAAAATGCAAACTTGCACATAATACTTTCAATCTTAGCAATCAGTGAATGATTGCCGGTGAATAAAAGCGTGAACCCTATAATTACCGGCACACTAATTATAAGATTTCCGATTAACAAAACTTTAGATATATACCTGACTTTTTCATCATTATGTTTTAATGATTTTATGAGAAGATAAATCGAGATAACAATTGGTAAGTAATAAATAAACCCGTATAAATCGCCGAGCGGATAGGTGTAAGTTGCATAAAGCACTGTACAGCTTGTTACGACAAACTTATCGATGATGAATGAGTAATATAATACAAGCAACAAAGCAGGAAGAAATATGAGCGTGCGGTATTTGTTTTCGTAACCTG
Source organism: Bacteroidota bacterium (assembly GCA_024278655.1). GTDB lineage: Bacteria > Bacteroidota > Ignavibacteria > Ignavibacteriales > Ignavibacteriaceae > BMS3ABIN03. The sequence goes on from JAJRSV010000476.1 coordinate 6,452, forward strand.
TTAATACAAATACAAGCAATAATCCAAGCGGCGGAAGGAACGATATTACAACAAAAGCAAGGTAAGGCATTAGAGCAAAATCCAATCCTACCTGGCACATCAGAAATTCCAGTGTTTGATAAATCATTAAGACGAAGATCATAAGCATAGCCAAAACATTGAGTTTGTTCTTCTCCGCGTAAATAAGCAGGTTAATAAGCAGCACAAGCTCGATGCAGGCAATAAATAAAGATATTATTCCGTTCCAGTCGTTCATAGTTTTTCTATAAGTTATTTAATAAGGTATGTAATCGCTGTTCTATTTCTTATCTCTTTCAAATTTTAACATCAGTTCTATATCTTTTTTATTTTGTGGCAGATGTTTTTTAATGATTTCCCAAATAATTTCATAATCAATTCCGAAATATTCATGGTTTGCTTTGTTACGTAAACGATACATTTCTTCCCAGGGTATATTCGGATATTTGTTTTTTATATCGGCAGGAATGTTTTTAGATGCTTCACCAATTATTTCAAAATTTCTAATAACTGCATCAACAGTTTTATCATCCTTTACAAATTCGGAAAATGTTTGTTCGCCTATATACTCTTGTACCTTTTCCATGGATGAAAGGATATCTTCCAGGTAATGGATGTAATCCCGTTCTTCTTTTTTCACACAAATATTACCTGACTTAAAATTCTTTCTTTGAGATGTTTATTAATTGCGTTCCTGGTAACCAAATCAACTTTTATCCCTAACGAGTCTTCAAGAAATTTTTCAAGCGCAAAGAATTCCCAACCAACAGGTTTTGAAAATTCGACAAGGATATCAATATCACTTTCTTCACTCTGATAACCATCTGCAAAAGAGCCAAAGTAACCAATGTTTTCAACAAAAAACTTTGTTGCTAAAACCGGTTTTAGTTCTTTTAATTTTTTTTCTATTTCAATTGTTGTATACATTGTTCTTTAGTAGTTATAACAACTTTAGATAACCTTATTATCTCACATTAAATATAAAATTAAATAACAGAATCAACAAGAAAATTAAAAGAGACTCACCTGTTAGATGAGTCTCTTTTTCTGAAATAAAATTATGCTTTCGGACCAATCATATTCTCCGGTCTTACATACTTATCGAATTCTTCTTCGGTAAGTATTCCCAACTCAACCGCTGCTTCTTTTAGTGTTTTGCCTTCGGCGTGTGCTTTCTTTGCAATCTTCGCAGCGTTATCGTAACCGATATGAGGATTAAGTGCTGTTACAAGCATTAAAGAATTATCCAGATGCTTTTTGATGTTTTCTTTGTTCGGCTCAATGCCAACAACGCAATGATCGGTAAAGCTTTCGCAGGCATCGGCAATTAAACGGATTGAGTTGAGCACATTAAATATTATCAGCGGCTTGAACACATTAAGCTCGAAGTGTCCCGTTGCACCGCCGTAATTAACCGCAACATCGTTACCGAATACCTGTGCACAAACCATCGTCAATGCTTCGGATTGAGTGGGATTAACTTTACCCGGCATTATCGAACTGCCCGGCTCGTTTGCGGGAAGATTCAGTTCGCCAATTCCGCATCTCGGTCCGGAACCAAGCAATCTTATATCGTTAGCAATTTTCATCAGCGATGCAGCAAGTGTTTTAAGCACGCCGTGAAATTCTACCATCGCATCGTGAGCGGCAAGTGCTTCAAATTTGTTGCGTGCTGTTTTGAACGGCTTGCCGGTTAGCTC